>JAAETT010000393.1 GCA_024228115.1 bacterium | reverse complement strand
ATCACGCATTAAATCAAAAAATTTTTCAGTATCTGGAAAATAGGTCAGCTCCCCTAAATTGCTTTTCTGGCCAAATTTACCCCAAAAACTGTTCAGCGACAGTTTAGCTATTTGGCAAAGGCCAGGGTTGTTGGCTATTTTTGACTCATCCGGCTCTATACCCTCTTTCTGCCTGGCTTTCGCCACGATCGCTTGCCGGGCCTCGTCGGTGGTCGCCCCTCTCGGGTACCCGCTGGCTTCTAGTTTGATTTTAAAAAAGCAATCGATGTAATCAGTAAATAAGCCCTTAGGGTACTGAGCCCATCTAGGGTAATGCCATATTTCATACAGTTTCACAATACGGTATCCTAAATCCATAGCTTTAAATAACTCCAAAGTTGTCCAGGTTCCAGTCAAAACTCGTTCTGCTTCATCGTGCTCGCAGTCCGCCCAAACATCTCTTTCGTCGGCACACGTTCGACACAGCGGGAACGTCAGCTTATGATCGGTTCGATATGGCAGCACGGGATGGTATAGGTTCTGCGGCGGCAGAACCACACCTTTCACCATCCCTTTGTAAGTGCGGATATCGGAAAATCCCTCTGTGATCACCACAGGGTGACCCGTCGGAAATTCTCCGTATTTACAAATGTACGGGTACAGCGAACATACGTCGATGTACCCGATTTGTTCCCCGTCCACGCATTTCCGGTACAAGGTGGTGGCGTTGGTGCGACCGCCGTAGAACCCGTGTCGGGGGTTCAACGGGTCTACGACGCCGCAGTTATCAAAAAAGGCGGCCATCGCCTTATTTGATCGCAACTGCGACCGAAGGTCGCATTCCCACATCTCCACCAACTCGTAACCGGCTGCCCTGATGGTATTGGCGCGCAGTTGGGTTTTTGCAAATGCTTCTTCCATCGTTAACGATCCATAAGGTGAGCGTTTTTGCCGTTGGCAGTAGCATTTAGGGCACCCGTGAAAAGCGCAACCATGGAATTCGTACACTGTGGGGTCATCAAAGCCGTCAATGAATGCGCCCGCCACTTTTACT
>JAAETT010000392.1 GCA_024228115.1 bacterium | reverse complement strand
GTTTACAGTTGACTTGTTGAAAGGGGGCAAAGCCCCCTTTCAACAAGTCAATTGTAAACCCCGTCCCCACTGGTTGACTTATTGCGTAGATTCCCGTTGGACAGATGGCTCGCGGCCTACGAGGAGGCTCCGATGGATTTTTCATACGATGACCTGATCCAGGTCTACCGCCGGATGCGAACGATCCGACGCTTCGAGGACAAACTCCAGGAGCTGGTCGCCGCCGGCAAGCTGCGCGGCTTCCTGCATCTCTACAGCGGCGAGGAGGCGATCGCCGTCGGAGTCTGCACACACCTCTCGGACGACGACCCGGTCGGCTCGACCCACCGAGGCCACGGCCATTGCATCGCGAAGGGCGTGGACGTTGCGGCGATGGTTGCCGAGCTCTTCGGCCGGGCAACCGGCACCAACAAAGGCAAGGGCGGATCGATGCATATCGCTGACATGGACAGGGGCATGCTAGGCGCGAACGGAATCGTGGGTGGCGGTATTCCGCTTGCGACCGGCGCCGCGCTCAGTGCCCAGGTGCGTGGGACGAAGAACGTCGCCGTCGCCTTCTTCGGTGACGGCGCCACGAACCAGGGCCAGTTCCATGAATCGCTCACCATGGCTTCCAACTGGAAGCTCCCCGTTCTCTACGTCTGCGAGAACAACGGATTCGGTGAGTTCACACCGACCGAGTTCGCCGTTCCGGTGAAGGACATCGCCACGCGTGCCGCCTCCTACGACATGCGCGCGGTGGTTGCTGATGGAATGGACTTCTTCGACGTCTTCGAAAAGGCGGGAGAAGCCATCGAGGCGGCACGGGCCGGTGAGGGCCCCACACTTCTCGAATGCAAGACGTATCGCTTCTGTGGCCACTACGTCGGCGACCCGACGCCCTACCGGAGCAAGGAGGAGGCCGAGGATTGGATCCAGAATCGCGACCCCCTCGACATCTTCGAACGCAAGGCCATGGAGACGGGCCTGCTCGTCGGAGACAATCTGCGAAAGGTCGATCTCCAGATCGATGAACTGCTGCGAGAAGCGGTCGAGAAAGCCGAGCAGGCGCCCCTCCCGAAGCCCGAGGACGTCCTGACGGACGTTTACGTGAGGTACTAGACATGGCACGTGAACTCGGCACCGGCGCAGCCATCAACGAAGCCATCGCCATCGCCATGCGAGGTGATCCGAACGTCATCCTGATGGGCGAGGACGTAGCTGGGGGTGGAAATCGATCGACGGAGGGAGCCGAGGAAATGGGGGGCGTCCTTGGCATCACACGAGGCCTGGTCGGGGAGTTCGGGATGAATCGGGTGCGCGACACACCGATCGCCGAAATGGGCCTGCTCGGAACTGCCGTGGGGGCCGCCGCAACGGGCCTGCGGCCCATCGCCGAGCTGATGTTCATGGATTTCATCGGCACCTGTCTCGACCCCCTCCTCAATCAGGCCTCGAAACTCCGCTACATGTTCGGCGGAAAGGTGAAGGTGCCGCTCACCATTCGCACCGTGTGTGGTGCGGGGATGCAGGCTGCCGCCCAGCATTCCCAATCCCTGTACTGGATGACGACGGGGATCCCCGGCCTCAAGACGGTGATCCCGTCTTCACCTGCCGAGGCCAAGGGCCTGCTGCTCGCCTCGATCCGGGACGATGATCCCGTGATCTTCTGCGAGGCCAAGGGGATCCTGAACCAGATCGGTGAGGTGCCCGAGGGCGACTACGAAATCCCGATCGGCCAGGCCAATGTGATTCGCGAGGGCAGCGACGTTTCGCTCGTCGCCTTCGGTGCGACGGTTCAGCTTGCAGTCCAGGCAGCGACGGCCCTCGAAGAGGCAGGGACGAGCGCCGAGATCGTCGACCTTCGCTCGCTCTCACCCCTGGACGAAGAGACGATCCTCACATCGCTGGAGAAGACGGGGCGTATGGTCGTCATCGACGAGTCCACGCCCCGTTGCTCGATCGCACGGGACATCGCGGCCCTATGCGTCGACAAGGGTTTCGACTTCCTGAATGCGCCCGTGAAATGTGTCACTGCGCCGCACACACCAGTCCCGTTCAGCACCGTGCTAGAGCAGGCGTTCATGCCCTCTGCCCAGGACGTGCTCGACGCCGTCGGCGAGATGGGCTGAAGCCGGGTGGCGACCGCGATCACGATGCCCACCCTCGGCATGACCATGGAAGAGGGGACGGTCGTTGCGTGGCCGAGTTCCGTCGGCTCGGCCATCGAAAAGGGCGAACTCGTCCTGGTGATCGAGTCCGAGAAGAACGAGGTCGAGATCGAGGCGCCAACCACGGGGTTCCTGCGCCACGTCTACGTGCAAGAAGGCGAGACGGTTCCGTGCGGCACACTTCTCGGAGCCATTACCGAGGCCGTCGACGAGGACTTCGATGCCGAAGCCTTCCACGGCGTCGAGAACCGCCCCGAGAACCGGGGCGCGGGAATCCTCGAGGTGAGGGCAACCACAGCGGCGGCGGCGACGCCTACTGCTCCGCCATCCCGCACAAAGAAGCCGGTCGCGCCGGCCGCGCGCGCTGCTGCAAAGAAGCTCGGGATCGATCCCTCGGCCGTCCCCGGTACAGGGCCGAACGGACGAGTTACGAAGCAAGATGTCGAAGCCCATGCGGCGGCAAGGGAAGCGCTCGTCCCGGTCGCCGCCGGTGTCTCTCTCGAGGTGCCAACGATCGGAAGGGGGGATCCGGTCGTGCTCATTCCGGGGCTGGGAACCGACGTCTCTGCGTTCACGCGCTTGATCCCCGCATTGGCGGAACGGTTCCGAGTGCTCGGTGTGAACCCTCGGGGTGTCGGTCTTTCCGACGCGCCGGAGGCGGTGGCCTACCCATCGCGATGCTGGCGACCGATGTGGCTGCGACCTATGAGGGGGCGGCAGATCTGATCGGTGCGAGCCTGGGAGCGGCCGTTGCTCTCGAAGTCGCGCTCACGTGCCCGGAGCGGGTCCGATCGTTGACGCTCGTCACGCCCTTCGCCCTGGCGACGCCGCGGCTTCTCGCCGTTGCGGACGGCTGGCGCCAAGTGGCCGCAGAAGCCCCGCCCGAAACCCTTGCGGCCACGTTGTTGCCCTGGTTCTTCTCCAGCGCCTATCTGGCCGACGAGCGCATCCGCAGCCGCATGCTTCGAGGACTCGCACAGACGCTGGCCCGGGTTCCTGCGGCGACACTCGACCGCATGGCCGCCGGTTTATCGGAGTGGTCGGGAACCCGCGCGGACGATCTCGGCAGCGTCGAGATTCCCACGCTCGTCATCGCGGCGGGAGAGGACCTGTTGGCTCCCGACGGAGAATCGATCGCCCAATCGATACCGGGCGCGACGATCCACGTGGTCGAGGGCGCGGGGCACGCCGTCGCCCTGGAAGCGCCCGGCGCAGTGAACGAAGCCATCACCCAACATCTGCGACAGCGACCGTGATCCCAGGGGACTCCCCACCCCCAAAGAAGGAGGAGGGGAACCCTAGAGATCCGGCGCGTCTACCTACGGTTGGTCCGGCGACTGGTACTCGAGGCCGATCCGGCCAAGGCGCGTCTTGAACTCTCCGAGCACGGTCTTGGTGAGCACGTTCTCGAGGTCTTCCGTGGACGCTTCCGCGAGGTTGACTCCGTGATACTCGGGTGCCGGCCCATCCGCGCCCTCGGGTATTACCTCGCGAACGTGTTCGCGCTGGGCATCGACCGCTCCGTCGCGAAAGCGATCCGCGAAGGTCGCAAGCATGTAGTAGGACATGTCCTTCTGCATCTGCTGCACGTCGCTCTTCCGCTCGGGATGCTCGCGGATCAACGAGCCGATGCGGTTCTCGCCGAATCCCACATGCCTGCGCTCATCGGCGATCGTGCCTGAGAGGACATGCGCGAACTTCGGGTTCCCGCCCTGCATGGACGCATGCAGCATCTCGAAGACGCTGAACGCCATGCCTTCCAGCACGATGTTCTGCCCGACCACGCCCGCCACGAAATCGCCCTTGTCGACCTTCTCGAGCAGAATCTCCGCGAAGCGGACCAGATTGGGATTCGCCAGATCCGCCACGACGCTGTCGAGTTCGCTCTTCTTCACACCAAGATCGAAGAGACGCTGGGAGAAGACCTCCACGTGGCGCGCCTCGTCGAGGGTCTGGGTTGCGAGGAAGCGTTTGCTCGCCTCGTCGGGGGCGGCATTGATCAGGCCCGAGGACGCGGCCAATGCGCATCGCTCACCGGCAACGAGCTGGACGGTGAGCGAGATGGCCTGCTCACGCATCATCGGATCGTCCAAGATGAGCTCCGGCTCCTTCTCGCCGTGCTGGTGGCCGTACTCGGTATCCGTCAGATAGCCCTGGGCACACGACTCGAGCCAGTGCTGAATGGAATAACCCTCGAGGAAGTCCGTCATGATCCGTTTTCTCCTGGTTGCGGGCGGCAGACCGACCGATCGGTCGGGCGGTGATTATACCGCACGATGAGACCAAATCGCACCATCGTCAGCAGGTACGAGTGCCTTTTCTACCCGCCGGAGGAGCCCAATCCGTGGCAGATCGCCTCAGGGGCCTGCACCGCCCGGTGCCGTAGCACCGCGGGTTGACTCCTCCCCCACCGAGGCCCTTTACTCCGCCGATGCCGCAGACCACCCGAGAAGTCCGCTCCCTCTACTCCCGGACCAAGCAGGTCGACATCTTCCCGCTGGGCAGCGATCGATTCCTGATTGCCGCCTTCCTGCAGGACGAGATCCATGACATCCACGCCGAAGTCGAAATCCTGTATCCCAGCCTCGAAATCGTGGCTGCCCGCTCCGAGGTACGAAACGCCCCCTTCACGAATATCTGCGGGATGACGGGGACGAACATGGAGGGGCTCGTCGGGATGCGCGTAGCCCGCGGATTCACCCAGGAAGCGCGAAGCCGCGTGGGAGGTGTCGGCGGCTGCCATCGGATCTCGGAACTGGTCGTCGAGATCGCACAGGCCGCCTATCAGATCCACTTCGTGCGCGCCTTCGCCAAGGCCACGCAGGAGACGCGCGAGCGGGAGGACGATCCGGCAGCGCGCCACGCAATGATCATCGAGAACATCCCCGGCATGCGCGATACCTGCTTCTCCTACGCAGAGGAGAACACGGAACTCGTTCGACGCCGAGGTGACAAGTTGCGGCTCCGAGCCCAGGAAATGCCCACACGCGAAGTCGCCCTGCAAGAAGACGCCAAGCCGTAGCGGCCCCGACCCTCGCCGCGGCTCGCTAGCTCGCGACCGGCTCCTGCAGTACGAGCATCCCGATATCGGGATTGCCGTTCTCGATTCTCTTGGATTCCAAGGCCGCCTGGGGCGGTCGGCGCAGATCCCAGACGAGGCCGAGACGCTTCATGGCCAGGAGGACGTAGTAGGAGATGTCGATTTCCCACCAGTAGAAGCCCATATTGGCGGAGGCCTGGTAGTGGTGGTGATTGTTATGCCATCCCTCACCAAAGGTGATCAGCGCCATGATCAGCGAGTTCCGACTCGTATCGGTCGTCGCGTAGCGGCGTCGCCCGAACAGATGGGTCAGGGAATTGATCGCGAACGTCGCGTGATAGGTCAGCGCGGTCGAGAGAAAGAAGCCGATCCACAGACCGCTCCATCCGCCAACCAGGAAACAGAACGCGCCCAGCAGGATCGGCGGAAGCAGGTGCCACCGGTTCAAGAACACGAGTTCCGGATAGCGTGCGAAATCGGGGATCGCTTCGAAATCGGTTGCCTCGTACTTCGTGCATACGATCCAGCCGACGTGGCTCCACCAGAAGCCCTTCATGGGCGAATGGATGTCTTCGGGCTGATCCGAGAATTGGTGGTGATGCCTGTGATGGGCGGCCCACCAAAGGGCTCCCTTCTGGGCCGCCATCCCGCCTCCGAGCGCGAGGACGAATTGCATCGCCCGACTCGTCTTGAAGGCGCGATGAGAGAAGTAACGGTGGTACCCCGCCGTGATGAAGAACATGCGAATCAAGAACAGGGAGAGGCACAACAGGGCGGCTTGCAAGGAGACGCCCGTCCAGATTGCGGCCAGGGGCAGCAGGTGGATCAGGAAGAATGGAATACTGGAAATCCACTTTACCTGTTCGTCTGCGGTGCGTTCGTACCTGTTCAGGAGCGTCTTCAGCATGGGTCCCCGATTCGATGAAGGGCAACGAGTTGCCCGCTCGGGAATCTGACGTTCTCCAACGCTCGAACAAGAGCCTGCGCCGATTGGCACAGAACTTCGACAATTCAGGGGGGGGGGGAGGGGCGTCCTAGGCCGCTGCAGCCTCGAGGACTTCCACCATCTCGGCTCGGGTGGGCCCCCGGAAGACCGGCTCTCGCTCGTCGCGCTTGTTGTAGACAGCCAGGACGCGCTGGAGCAGGTCTGGATCCTTCATCAGGTCGGCGGGCGGTTCGAGGAGATTGGCGAGCCGCATGAAACGGCGCAGCACGACCATGTCACTGCGCATGGCCGGAACCAACCCATCGCGGATGACCGAACGGATGAATGCCTGGGGGTCCGTGCTGCCGTCGGCCTTCGTCACCTGGAAGGGATCTTCGCCGCGCTGAATCGCCTGTTCCGTCTGGATCGCGCCGCGATCCTGCTGGACCTGCATCTGGTACCAAGGCACGACGATCGTCTCGACCTGCTGATCGATCGAGAGTGAGAGGGCTCGCAGATCGTCCGGAATCTGGCGCAATGTATCCGCGAGCATGGCGGCACCGATCCAAGCGAGCGTGACGCCGCGGCCGGTGATGGGGTTGGCGTGCACTGCGGAATCGCCGATTGCGACCACGCCGAGCGCTACCGGCTCTCCGTCGACGACGAAGCGTCGTATCGTGTTCCTCAGGTTGGTCATCGCATAGACCTTGGAAATGGGCTCGGACATCTTCGGCGATACCCATGCGGCCACACGGGGCACGGCCGCGGCAGCAGCCTCGAAACCGGGACGATGAAGCACCGAGCGAAGCACGTCGTCGTCGGGGGAAACGGCCAGCGTGAGGGAGAACACACGGTCGTCCGCCGGGAAGAGGCCCACCTTCAAGTAGCCCAGATCCTCGCCAATGATCGGGCCTTCGAGCATCGGGGGCTCGACCCCGTCGCGCAGGCGATAGAAGCGGGAGGTGTAGGAAATCCCGCAGGGCTCCGAGGACTCGTCGAAAGGCCGGGCTCCGATCTCTTCGAGCCAGCGCTTCAACTTGGAGCCGCGACCGCTCGCATCGACGACCAGATCTCCCTCCAATGTGCGCGCCTCACCATCGCGATCCGTGTACCGGACCCCCGTGACCAGAGGCAGCCCGGTCTCGGGATCTTTGGCTGCTACGAGCCCGGTCACGCTGGCGCCATCCTGGAAATCCACGAGGCCCGTATCAAGCACGTATCGGCGCAGGACCCACTCGAACGTGATTCGCCGGCAGGAAAGCAGCACGATCTCGTCGTCTCCGCTTTCGAAGGTCGGATCTTCGATCATACGCTGCGCCATCTCCGGGAATGGCAGCTCCTCGGCACCCCGGGCGAGCAGCTCCTCGATCAGGCCGGGTGCACGCTCCTTGATCAGCTTGTGCAAGCGGCCTAGCAACGCGTGGGAGTGCCACACCTGCGGAGAGCCTTTGCGTTCCCACTTCTCGAATGCCTCCGTGTGGCTCTCGGGCATCGGGGAGGGATCTGCCTCGAGGATCGTCACCCGATGGCCTTCGGCGGAGAGCATCAGCCCCACGCCGAGCCCGGTCACGCTGCCTCCGACTACGATGAAATGCTTCGGATCGTCGCTCATGAGGTCAGCTTGCCTCCAGTAGACCATGAAAGATCAGGTCGAAATATTGTTCCCGGATCTGCGCAACGTCGAGTTCTCCCGGTCGGAACACGCCTCCCGAAAGAATCGCGCCCGCGGTAGAGAGCAGCATGGCCGAAACGAGCCGCGGATCGATGCCCTGGCGAAGCTCGCCGCGGGCCTGGCCTTCGCGCACGATCTGCTCCAGAAGATCCGGGAAGTCACGCCCGTGCCGATGCGCCACATCGAGAGCCGACGGGTTCGAGAAGAACTCGCGGATCATTACCTGCAGAACGTCACCGTCGGCCACCAGGCTTTCGATCATGAAATCGACGAGCGCCCGCAACTGCCCCCCCGCGTCGCCCTTCATGTCGGGGTGCCGCGCTTCGAACTCGGCGGCCACCCGATTGCCAAACTCGTACGCGAGCGCGGCCTTCGAGGGGAAGTGGTGGAAGAACGTGCCCCGGGCGACATCGGCCATCTCGCAGATGGCCTCGACCGTCACACCGTCGAAATCGCGCTTGCGGAACAGCGCCATCGCGGCGTCGTAGATCGTCCTGCGCGTCCGCGCCTTCTTCCGCTCGCGTCTCGAACCGCTGTCCGGATCGGGGGCGGTCGTTTCCGGTGCCGTCTCGAAGGCCCTCATGTAACAGGACCGTAGGTCAATATTGACCTTGAGTCTAGATTTTTTCGGTTCCAGCCTCCAGGAATCCCGTTCGGACGGGAAGGCGCTCGCTCACATCCCCAGGGGCTTCGCGAAGACAAGTCCGGCGCGGGGATTCATGCGAATCAAATAGCCAACAGCCGTGCCAGGAGCGGAGGCCCGAGCAACAACAAGCCCACGACGGCCGCCCCGACAGCCGCGATCAATACAGCCGCAGCCGCCGCATCCTTGCAGCGAGCCACAAGGGGGTGCGCATCGGGAGCGACCCGGTCAGCCAGGGCCTCGAGGGCCGTGTTCACCGCCTCGAGGGCCAACACGAGGCTGATCGCCAAGACCAGGGCCGCCCAGTCTCGCGCCGGCAGGCCGAGGAAGAATCCCATCACGACCACCAGGAGAGCGACAGCCACCTGAATTCGCGCGTTGGCCTGGCTGCGGAAGACCTGGATGAGCCCCGTGAATGCGAAGCCAAAGCTCTTGAGGCGACCTTCCAGGGCCGAGCGAGTGTTCATGCCACCGGGCCCTGCGGTCGAGAACATGCATCGCGCAATGCCGCCAACTCCTCGGGCGTGTTCACGTTGGCGAGCGCGGTACCGCTCGCGTCCAGTCGGGAAAGGTGCGCACCCTCCACCCAATTCGACTCGAGTGCGTCGAGGAAGGAGCCCAGGGTGAAGTTGCCTTCCGCGAACGCAGTGGCTGCAGCGGCTCTTGCAGGCTCCCGTCGATAGACGGCGCATAGCGGATGCCGGTGCTCCTTGTTTCGCGGCACCACCGCAGCGGCTTCCGGAAACGCGAGCAGGCCCAGCAGGAGTTCGGGCGTGACGGCAAGGTAGTCCGTAGCGAGCACCAGCACCTTCTCCGTCCGTGCCGCGGAAAGGGCGCCGAGCAACCCGCGCAAGGCGGAGGGCGGCCCTTCTGGATCAGCGACGACGCGCCCAGGCGCGTCCGGCGGTGGCGTTCCCCCGACCAACAAGACCTCTGCACAGAAGCCTTCGAGCAGCCCCGCGAGACGGGTCGCAGCCGCGACGCCTCCAGCATCCAGATGTGCCTTGTCCTGACCCATGCGAGAGGATTCGCCACCTAGCAACACGGCGCCGGTTACGTCCGCGAATCGGTCGGAACCGGGCTCGCTCACACCAGGGGCTCCCGGGTCTGGAAGAAGGTCTCGTCCAACACCTGCACGCGCACCTCGTCTCCGGCCGCCAACGCAGTCGCATCGGCGGGGAATACGAGCAGGCCCTGAGCCAGGGTCATCGAGCGAAGCACCCCGGACCCCTGGTCCCCTGTGCTCGACGCAAGAATCCGGTTGCCGTCGCGCTTCAGGTGCACCCGCATGAAGTGCAGCCGCCCCGGCTTCTTGCTCAGGGGCTCTGCCAGAACCGCCGTGACCACTGGACGGAAGCAGGCCTCGTGTCCTCCCATCCGCATGAGAATCGGCCTGACGAATTGCTCGAACGTCACCATCGCGGATACCGGATTGCCCGGAAGCCCGAAGACCCATGCGCCATGCTCGCCGATCCGCCCGAATGCCAACGGGTAACCGGGCTTCATACGCACGCCCCAGAAGCGCATCTGCGCACCGAGTTCTTCGAGGACGGGACGCACGTAATCGTGGTCGCCGACAGAAACGCCGGCCGAACTCACCAGCAGATCCGCCGAGAGCCCGGCGCGAAAGACACGGGCGAGATCTTCCTTCGTGTCCCGAGCGATGCCGAGGTTCGTCGTGGTCGCCCCAGCGGTTTCGCATTGGGCGGCAAGGGAGTAGGCGTTGCTGGAAACGATGCTCCCCCCCGAAGGATCTCCGTCCGGCTGGATGAGCTCGTCCCCACCCGATGCGATCGCAACACTCGGTCGGCGATGCACGTGGACGAGCGTGCGCCCAACAGAAGCCAGCATGCCGATTTCCGCCGGACCGATGCGAGCGCCCGGCTGAAGAACGAGATCGCCGCGCGTGACATCCCCACCGGCGGTGCGAATATGCTCTCCCCGCGGTGGATCCACGCGGATCGCAACCCGTTCGCCTGCCCGATCCGTATCCTCTTGACGCACGACAGTGTCCGCACCCGATGGAACGGGCGCGCCCGTGAAGATCCGCGCCGCTTCACCGCTTCGGAGAGGACGCTCGCTGCGCCCTCCCGCAGCGACTTCGTACACGACCTTCAGGCCGCGCGGCGTATCCCTCGTAGCCCCGGCCAGGTCCTCTACTCGAACGGCGTAGCCATCCATCGCCGAGCAATCCGCGGGGGGCAGCGTCCGATCGGATTGGACCGATTCCGCCAGGACGCGGCCAAGGGCCGCGGAGGCCGGAACGATTTCCGCCGGAAGCGGCGTTGCGGCCTCCAGGACGATCCGTCGGGCTTCCTCGACCGAGATTCCTGTCTTCATCCCGCGACATTACCTGAGCCTGCCGCTGGATGCGCGGCTCAGCCGGTGGACATCCGCGATTCCATTCCGGTTTTCCCCGTCTGTCGGACGGCTCGACGTCTCGGGCGGTCATCGCTAGCGTGCCTACTTTCTAGGCAGCGCCGAGGATTCCATTGCCCGACGGCAGCTCCGATCTTCAGTGGGCCAGGCCCCTTCGCATCGGTGAGTTCGAGCTTCCGAACCGGCTCGTGCTGGCGCCGATGTCGAGCGTGTCCACGTTCTCCGCTCGCTTGATCGCCCAGACCTCCGGTGCCGGGCTCGTGATGACCGAGACCCTCTCGGCCTGCGCCGTGATGCGCGGCTCGGAACGCCGCCACCTTCGCCGAAGCGCGCTTCACCCTGAAGACCGGCTGGCCGTGCAGCTCTTTGGCGCCAAGGCGAAGACCCTCGCGGATGC
>JAAETT010000391.1 GCA_024228115.1 bacterium | reverse complement strand
GGTCGAGCCGGGAGGGCGTTCGCCCTGGGTCAAGGACCTTTCGACCCGGAAGATCTGAATCGGAATCCGGAACGGCGGGCTGCGTCGCCCCCCGGCCAAATGATCAGATTTCTACGCTTCTGAGTGAGCGTCTACACTCCGAGGAGACAGGCGGACGACTCGACCTGCTCCACAACAACGCCGGAATCGGCGCGGCCGGCTACTTCGAGGAAATCCCGATCGAGCAGAGCCTGAAGATCATCGACATCAACCTGGTTGGCGTGATCAACGGAATCTACGCGGCGCTCCCACTGCTCAAGGCGACGCCGAATAGCCTGTGCTTCACCACCTCATCGTCAGCGGCGACCTACGGTGCGCCAAGCCTTGCCGTCTACACGGCCACCAAATTCGCGGTGAAGGGGCTGACCGAAGCACTCGCCGTGGAGCTCTCACGTTGCAATGTCCGCGTAGCCGACGTCCTGCCGGGCCTCATCGACACCCCGATCCTGACCGAATCGGCGCTCTACGTGAAGGGCGAACAGCAAGTGAATGAAGGCCGTACGATCGGCGCCGGGGCACCGACCGATGGTCCGTTCCGGCTGATTCAACCGAGCATGGTCGCCGAAGCCGTGTGGCGTTGCAGCGAGGGGGACTCCCGCATGCATTGGTATGTGCCGGATGAGATCGAAGACATCGACAAAGCGAAGGCCGCTTCACCGGAGGCGATGCGCGATGCGCGTATCGCGATGCTGAAGAAAGGCCTGGGCACACCGTCTGAATAGCTGCCACTCCAGTCGTGGTGGATCTGGCAAGACCCTGACCGTTGCTAGGCACGCCCCCACGCCGGGTATTGCTGCAACACTTCGTCCATCCCGCTCTGACGGTGCGTGATCGCCGTATGAACGTCTCGATCGACCACCCGATCGAAGGCATGGAGGATCCGGCGCTCCAACTCCGGTTCGCGATGCGCGCGAAACGGGAACGAGGTGAGATCCTTGCCGGCTGGGAACTCTCCCGGCGTATAGCGCGCCAGGATCCAGCTTTCGAGCGGACCGTTCATGAGGACTGCGAGGTAGACACTGGCTCCGTCCTCGATGAGGCGATCGAGACCTTCGAAATCCTTTGCGCTCAATCGGATCGCGTCGGACTCGGACGTCTTGACCTCGAACACACATCGCTCACCCGCAATCTGCATCTCGAGATCGATCCCCTGGGTACTGCGCTCGACGAGCTTCTGGACATCCGTTTCGAGAAGAGCAGCGGCGAGTAGCTTCTGGACCAGCTTTCCGTACTCGCGCCCGACCTCCGCGCGAAGCTGTTCGAGCTTCTCCCAGGTCGCGTGCTTCATGCTCAGGCCTCCCGAATCAGGGTGCCGGTACCGTCTTCGGTACGGGCGAGCCGGAAGATCTTGAGGCCGTCGGCATCGGCCTTCGACAATGCGTCGGCCAGGGTTCCCGGAATGGTGCCCACGAGGACAGGCGCAAAGGTCGAACATTTCGCGAGCGCCCGGGCGAGCCCAACCTCGTGGGCTTCGTCCAGGTTCTGGCCCGGATCGTCGAGCACGAGGAACTGGGGCAACCCCTGGAGAGCGCGGCTTTCCGCGGAGGCAAAGAGCGCAGCCAGGGAGAGCGCGTTGAACGCCGCCTGGTTCATCAGGCCCGTGACCACTCGATCCCGCTCGTCGACCAGCTGGTACGAGACCTTCGTCGCGGTCTTCTTCGGCTGAACCTGCACGCGGCCCCGCTGTGATGCGCCGACGATCGTCGAGAAATAGCCATCGACCGATTCGTTCACGGCCGCAATGCGTTCATCGGATCGTTCGTCCTCCAACTGGCGGGCCAGGGCCCCGAGAGCTTCGAGATCACTCGCGAAGCCTGCGGCCTCATCGATGACACGCTGCAGCTCCTGGAACTCCGGTGTCTCGGTGAGTTCACCCGCGGCAACGTTGGCTCGGGCGCGCGCATCGCGAAGCTTCGCCAGGATCGCGAGGATCTCGGCATCCTTGCGATGTTGGGAAATGTGCTCCTCTCCGGCTTCGCCGTCCTCGCTCAGTCTGCGCACATCCTCCTGCCAACCCCGCTGAAGCTCGTCGATCGAGGCGCCTTCGCCTGCACCGGAAGGCAGCTGGCCGCGTACCTGCTCTTCCAGGCCGCGAACCTGTTGCCGAGCTGCATCGTGGGCCGCTCCCGCATTTTCAGTCTGCTCGATCTGTGCCCGGAGCTTGACTTCGCGGGCTTCCAACGCCTCGAACTCGCTTCTCAGGGCATCGGGTCCTTGCCCATCGAGCTTCTGCTGAATGGCTTGTTCCAGATCACGCCGCTCCTGATCGCACACGGGGCAGTGACCCTTAGCGTGGGAGTTCTTCAAGACCGCGGCCGCATCTCGGAGCAGGCTGCCCACAGCGTCCCTCTGCTGGCGCTCAACCTCCAGGCTCGCGCGCTTCGTGGCGAGTTCCTCACGCTGAACGCGCAGCCCTTCAACGGAGCCGAGCTCCATCGCCAGCCTTTCCTTCACAGCCTTGGCGTCCGCCTCGGCTCTCTTGGCCGGCTCCAACGCCAGAGCCGCGGCCGCGAGCGCCTGGACCCGCCCAGCCAACGCGCCGCGCTCGGTGCTGAGAGCATCCAGCCGACGCCGGACGTCGCCCGGCCAGGTCTGTGCCCATCCGAGCAGCTCGCTCGTGATTTCGTTTCCTTGCGGATACCCCGAGTCGTCGATGTCGAGCCGGTTCGCCACCCCCCGCGCATCGGCCACGAGTGCGCACGCGCGCCGCTGGAGCTCCGTCGCACCTGCTTGTGCGGCTGCGATACCATGCCGCTCGAGCTGCGCCTGCAGATCGCGGAGTTCCAGCCCCGGCCGCTCGAGGGCTCGGCGTTGATCGTCCTGCAGCGACGCCAACTCATCGGTGGCGCGCTGCTCGAGCCGCTTCACCTTCAGCTTCTTCAAGTCGTCGCTCACCTTGCGGTACTCGTCGAGCCCGAGCATGCCGGCGATGGCAGTCGATCGATCTGCCGCATCGGTGACACGAGCCCGCGACAACTCCTGGTGCTGGCAGAACGAACGCTTCCAGGTCTTCCAGTCCGGTAGCTGATTCCACGCGAGCCAATCCTGCACCTCTTTGCCCCGCAGTTCCTCCTCGCCGGAAAGCTCGAGCAGGAGATCGTCCTCCTGGCGTGCCTTGCCGCCCACCGGGCGACAGCGGGTCAGGCGCGCCATCCCGCCACCGACAGCGAGCTGGAGCGTCACGCGCACATCGCCCACCGATCCCTCGGTTGCCAGGCTCCAGTCACCGCGTTCGGCAATGCCTGAATCGGATTTCTTCGTGGCTTCCGCACCGAAGAGGCACCACTCGACTGCCACCAGCAGGCTGCTCTTCCCGGCGCCGTTCCGGCCGATCAGTACGGTCAGGTCCCCGTCGAGATCAATCGAGTGCTCCCCGGCGAGCCCGCGAAAGTTCTCGGCCGATAGCGCGACAGGGCGAATCGGTACCGGCGGGGCACTCACCGGACGACCTCCCGAACCTTCTTCGCCGCCTGCTCGATGGAACGCTCGTGCTGGTCCAACATCTCGGCCAGCTCTTCGCCACCTCCGAACTGCTGCAACTTCGCGAGGATCGCGAGGCGCTCCTCGACCCTCACGCCGCGTGCCCTCACCCGGTTTTCGAGATCTTCGTAGGCGTTCAACTCGTCTGCCTCTTCGCCGTTTGGTCAGGGGGGCCGCTCGGATCGATCCAGATCCGGGAACCATGTCGCGCCACAGGATCCACGCCGAAGGGCTCTTCGGGTAGCGGACCGTCGGTGGCCTCCATGAGCCGTCGATCACATCCTAGCCCGGACCGCGCCGAAGGCGAAGCGACCGACCCTACAACACGAAGAAGGCGATCCAGCCGAGGCCGAGCCCGATCGAAACCGCGAACACGCCCACGACCCGCAAGACCGTCGGATCCGAGACCGCGTCGAACAACCCGTAGACGACTCGCCGGTAGTGCCGTGGCGCAAGCACGAGCCAGAACGCAGCGCCCATCATGAGCCAGCCCAGGCCGACGATCCCAGCGGCGATGCCGCTGTGTTCCGCGTCGGCCTTGCCTCCCGTCACGAGCAACGCCACGGCCAACACTGCCGCCACGGCTCCAATCAGTCGTATGCGGCCGAGCGTCGAAAGCCATCGCCGGTAGGTGTCCAGCGTGGCGGTGGGTGCGAAGATCAGCGGGCCGCGGCTTGCGATGATGAGTACAGCCACGATGGCGGTGACGATGGCAAGCGGTTCCACAGGCGCCTCCCTGAGCGAGGATCGAACCCACCCTGGAGGGTAGTCTCCGGCTCCCCGATGAGCGAATTCCCGGCACGGCGCCGAGATCCGCGAAACACCGAGTTTCGATGGGAACAGGTGCGCTATGCAAAGAGCATGAACGAACTCGCCCCTTCTACGTCGGCCGTCGCGAGGCGTTCGCATGAATACCTTCGGGCTTCGCGCAAGGCAGGCCCTCGGAAACCGTGAAGTCAACCCTCAAATCGCTAGGGCTTCTGGCGGTCACCGTGCTGGCCTATCTGGTGCTTCTCGAGATCGGGGTGCGCTACGTCGTCGATGACGGCATGCAATACGACCTGGAGATGTGGAAGTATGCCAAGGAGCTGAAGCAGGTCAGCAGCGATCCCGGCATTGGGCACGAGCATCGACCCAATACTTCCGCCCACCTGATGGGCGTTGATGTCACGATCAATGCAACGGGGCAACGGGGAAGGGAGTTCGCTCGCCCGAAGCCGGATCGTACATTCAGGATCCTGATGCTAGGCGATTCTCTCACTTTCGGATGGGGAGTAGAACGCGAGCACACGGTCGTCGAACGCCTGGCTTCACGGCTGAAAGGCGGCGGTTCCGATCTCGACTACGAAGTCGTGAACGCCGGTGTCGGGAATTACAACGCCGCGATGTCGAGCCGCTGGATGCAGGCGCGCGGCATGGCGTTCGATCCGGATCTCGTGGTTTTCAACTATTCATTCAACGACGCGGAGGCGACGCCCCGGCGCATGGGAGGGGGTCTGGCCGAATGGTCCTACGCCTATGTCTATTTCAGGGGACGTCTTGGCGAAGTGACGCGAAGAATCGTGGGCGGTGAGGATTGGTCTACCTACTACCGAGACCTCTACGAAGACGACGCTATCGGTTGGCGCGAAGCGCAAGAGCAGATCGGTCTGCTGACCCTTTTCTGCAGGGAACAGGCCATTCCCATGGTCCTGGTGAACTACCCGGAGCTCCACGAGCTCGATCCCTATCCATTGAACGACGTGTCAAACAAGATCCTGGCGCTTTCTCGCAGGCTCGATCTCCCCTATCTGGACCTGCTCCACACGCTCCGAAACGAGCGCCCCCAGGAACTCTGGATCACACCGGGCGATCCCCATCCAAACGCCTACGCAGACGGATTGATCGCCGATGCGATCTTCGGCTTTCTGCGTGACGGCGGCTGGTTGTAGGCTTCCGGGATGAAGCTGCTGGAGTTCTTCCGCTGGACGGCCGCTCTGGTGATGCTGCTATTCGGCGTGCTGAGCCACGACCCACGCAGCGGCACCCCCTGGCTCGTCCTCTCGATCTTCTGTAGAGTAGCCCGGGGCAGTCGCCTACCCCGGGCCCTCGCCAGATCCGGACAAGGAGATTTCCACCATCCGGCTCCTCCGTGAATGAGTCTTGTGGCTACGTACCCCAGAGCGAGACCATGATCCGGGGTCTGGGGAG
>JAAETT010000390.1 GCA_024228115.1 bacterium | reverse complement strand
GCGCTCAATCACGCCCACGCGATCCAGTTCCTCGTAGCTCATGCTCACTGTCTCCATGCCCGCGGGGGTACCCCGGGCGACTGGAAAAAGCGGACATTTCTACTTTGGAGAAACCGGACATTTCTACTTGGGTACTACACGCGATGCCCGACAACTCCGAACTATGTCAACTTGCCGAGGGGGGGGGATCAGGCCCGTTCCCGGGCTCTCGTCCTACACGCAGAAGAAGCTCGAACACTCGCTGCGCGTTGCATGGGCGAAACACGTAGATCCCGATGACTACGTTGAAGTTGATTGGGAAGACGCGACGAAGAAGTGGTCTGGGCGGCGACGCCCAGGCACTAAGCCTCGAGTAGACCGGAAGGCTGCGCGCCGGTTGCTGTCTCGGTGGTCTTCCGTCGAACCCCGATTGGATGGTTACCTCGAAGGCGCGTTCGCGTCGCTGGAAGAACACGTTGGGCGTATCTACCCCGGATTTGAGTTCTCTCCCGATCTAGTGCGAGCGTGGTGGCAAGATGAAGAGGTTCCTCGGCTCCTGTCTGCCTACGGGCGCCATCGTGCCAAGTTGGAGGGAGGAAACCCCGAGGCTCCGGTTTCGTTCCTTCGTGGCCTGCTACCCGAAGCTGTGGTCTCTCGTTTCGCGACATACCTACATCATCACGTCGCTTCTTTCGGTGCACGCGAGTGTTTTCGCCGATTCGCTTCGGGAGAGTGCTACCAGCCCCCCCTCCCTCTGCCTCAACGCCCCCGCTTCATGTCTCTCGACGAAGTCCTGTCCCATTTGACACCAGAGGACGTCGAGCGCGATCCAGTTCTTCGGGATGACCTTGCCTCGCTCGGAGTCGGATATAGGTGGCGGCGGGGGGAGGGTCGCTGGGTCCGTCACAGTACGTTGGTTTCTCCGTTCGGCGTCCTATCTGAACCCGTTCAACGGGGTTTGGACGGCCGAGACGACGCACCAGATTTCGAAGACGACGTTCCGTTCTGATCGTATTGGTGGGTCGCAGGGGCTCTCGCAGTCACGTCTTGCCAAGCTCCTCGGCGTCCATGCCACCACAATTCGAGCCTGGGAACTGGGACGGCGGCTGCCTCCAGACGGCCGGCTTCGTGAGGTCTCGGTCCTCCTCGAGCAACGGCCGGGTGGCCAGGCCGAGTAGCCGTGGGCCGGGCAGATCAGATCCCGCGTCCCTTCATTTAGTTGTAGGTCAAACGCCAACGCTCGGGATCGGCGAGCAGGGCGCCTGACGTGCGCGGGGCGCAGCTCGGACAGGCCCCTTGGACCGCGTGGCGTTCTCGGGTCGGCGAGCGCAGGCCTTGGGGTCGGCCCTAGCCCGGAAAATTCATGAAGAAGTCTCGTTCTTGAATTGAAGAAGGCCCCAGTTGCGGTAGAAACGTGTTGCGACACCCGTTTCCCCTCAACAAGGGCCCCTTCATGAAGCCGGATTCTACCGCACAGACTGTCACCT
>JAAETT010000389.1 GCA_024228115.1 bacterium | reverse complement strand
TCGGCGGAATCCATACCACTTGCGCCACGTATGGGGAGCGCCAACACAGACATCGAACCAGCCCCAATAGTGCCAGCCTGTTAAGCGCCAAGGGTTGGGCGAGTGGGTTCGTCCCATTAGTCGATTGGGCCAGTCTTGGTAAGGGAAATCGCTCATTTTTCCTCCAGTGCGTCGGTCATGTTTGTTTCTCCAAAGCTGCCAGCCACGCCACCGTATCAGCAATCGACCCGTTGAAATACTGGGATTCAGCGCACCGGCAATCGGCTGCGTGATTGTCCCTGTCGTTGGCAAACGGACAGGTTCCCTCATCGTCACGAACGCAGTGAGGTACGAACCAGCCGTGACTACATTCTGTGTAGATTTCGCAGTTCATTTTGGTTCCAGTGCGTCGGTTAACACCTGCGGCCGAATCTGCCAACCACAACGGGAATGACTCATCGACCCGTGGTAGAAATGGGTTGGGTCGGGATCGCAGCGGTGCTGCGGCGCTCCATAGCATCGCCATTCGCATTTGTCGGGGTCTGCCCAGTCTGTCCACGGCAACACCACATGATCCTCAGGACAGGGCTGCTCGATGCCAGAAAGCCCATCTCTGGCTGCAACGATGATCTCTCGGCCCGTTCCGTTGCAGGTGTCACACGCATACGCAGCCAGTAGAAAGGCATCAACCCAAACCATCCCCAGGTCGTCCCAGGACGCATTGTCGTGATCGTCGGCAAAGTCCCCCAGCGCAACGGCGGCAGCGGTTCTCGGGTCTAGTGGGCTACTCATCTATTTGGTTCTCCAAATCTGCCCTAATCAGCCTGCGCTCAGTAGCAGTAAACGGTGCCTCCATCCGGCGTGCGTGGTCGATAGTGGCTGATACTGTTGGCTGGCCTGGATCGAGTAGGCCATAGTGTTCGGCTTCCCAGTCGGCACGTCGCTGTTCAAACTCTGTTTCTAGTGGGCTACTCATCGGTGGTTCCTTTCCAGGTGTAGACCCTCAGCATACCCGGACTCGTCCCGAATATCAATAGACACCAAATCAGGATCCTCCACGAACCAGTCAATCACAAACCGATACGCTTGCCGCTGATACGGCCAGTAGATGACGTTGAAATCTCGGTTGCCGTTACGATGCCTAGTGCGGATCTCCCAGCTACGACGGGTGGTGTGTGTGTCCATACCTACTATATCGGCTAGTAGCCGTAGACCTTTAGCGGTTTCTTTCGGT
>JAAETT010000388.1 GCA_024228115.1 bacterium | reverse complement strand
TGTCGCCACCGAATTTTGAATCAGACGCTAAGAGCCTGATTGGAAATTACATCTAGTGATTTCAGTTGGTTATCATTCTTCTGATTTGCTAAATCGGAGAATATCGATGTCCTGGACCAAAATCACTTCATCCGAAGCATGGCTGCACATCGCAGCCATCCGAAGGGCGCCACGACTCATCGCAAGACAGGCAAATGTCGCCACCGAATTTTGAATCAGACTCTTATAGCCTGATTGAAAATTATGTCTAATTATCTCAGTTGGTTATCATTATTCTGGCTTGCTGAATCGGAGAATATCGATGTCCTGGACCAAAATCACTTCATCCGAAGCATGGCCGCACATCGCAGCCATCCGAAGGGCGCCACGACTCATCGCAAGGTAAATGTCGCCACCGAATTTTGAATCAGACTCTGATGGTTGGTATTATGCCTCATACAGGACATACGGTCCCAAAGCAACAAAGCGCTACCCGCCTAGCTCTCACAAAGTGGCAAGGCGGCCTTTAC
>JAAETT010000387.1 GCA_024228115.1 bacterium | reverse complement strand
CCGCCGGAATTCGCGCTTCTGGCGACACGTAGCTGAACATCGCAGACTGGTCGTGATCGGTTCCGCGCATCTCTCACCCCCTGATCATGCGTGTACCAACCGATTGACGGACCCGCACGGGGTTTTTCCGCAGCCTGCTAGACTCCGATGCGAATCCTCGCAGACACTTTCAATACACTGTGTTGCGAAAATCCATACCACACACTCAATTCGTTGGTTGACGCGGTGTTGATTGCTCCTCGTATCTCGGAGGCTTCGTGAATGAGTATCCACTCCTCGGCCTCAGCCTCTCCCCGCGGCAGTGCCGCTGCCGAGCAGGTCGTCGTCGAATTCTTCGGCACGACGCGCATGATCATTGGGCGTGATCAGCTCGAGACGCCTCCAGGAACCCTCGGCGACATCCTGGCGCGGCTGGACCCCAAACTCAATCTCCGCGATTCCGAAGGCATCACCTCCCACGTTCGAATCTCATTGAACGGTCGCCAGTTCATCAGCGACCTACAAATGCCGATCCTCGCTGGAGCACATCTCATCATTCTCGAGGCGGCCGCCGGAGGTTGAACTGTGCACGGCTACCACGGCCGCTATCTCCGCGCCCACCTCTCCACGGGTCGCGGCAAGCGAGTGCCGATCCCGGAGGCGGTGCTGCGGCGCTACATCGGGGGCGTGGGGCTCGGCTCCTGGATCCTGTTCGCGGAGTCTCCAGCCGGCGTCGATCCCCTGGCGCCCGAGGCGCCCCTCGTCTTCTGCTTCTCGCCGCTGGTGGGGACGGCGTTCACGACCTCGGCAAAGTTCGCGATCGTGGCCAAGTCGCCGCTCACCGGGTTCCTATGCGATGCGCTCTCGAGTTCATACACCAGTCAATTTCTTCTTTGCGGCCTCAATGACTCGCTTTCATGATTCGACTTCCAGGATTAGGCTGATGCGCGCAACCTGGGCAGCGCTCGCCTTCGCGCTGTTCTGGCTGCCCTATATCGCGTCGGCGGCGGTCCCCGCGCCTGCGACCGGGAGCGGGGAGTTTCCGCGCGCAGTGACCAGCTACGAAGACACTCAGATCGTGAGCATCGGAGCGCGCCTGGCCCACCGCGTGGAAGCCGAGCCCTTCAATGCGGCGGCCACCCTCATCTTCGTGTTCGCCATCCTGCATACCTTTCTGTCATCGAAGTTCCTCGCGATGGCGCATCGCATCAGCGACGCGCACGACCAGCGCGTCGCTGCGGGAGAGGCAGCTCGGCACTCGGTCAGCCACCGCGCCGAGCTGTTCCACTTCCTTGGCGAGGTCGAGGCGATCTTCGGTATCTGGGCGGTTGCGCTCGGCCTGGCAGTGGTAGCGTTCTTCGACTGGGACACCTTGGTCGGATATCTGAGCCACACGGTGAACTTCACAGAGCCCATGTTCGTCGTCGTGATCATGACCCTCGCCTCGACGCGTCCGATCCTGTGGCTGTCCGAAGCGCTCATGGGCCGGGTGGCGGGATTTCTCGGCGGGACCCTCGCTGCGTGGTGGTTCACGGTGTTGACTCTGGGACCGCTGCTGGGCTCCATCATCACCGAGCCCGCCGCGATGACGATCTCCGCGCTGCTCCTGGCACGTAAGTTCTACGATCTCGGGCCGAGCGAAGCGTTCCAGTACGCGACGATTGGAATCCTGTTCGTCAACGTATCCGTAGGCGGCACGCTGACGAACTTCGCGGCTCCTCCGGTGCTGATGGTGGCTGGTCCCTGGGGATGGGACACGAGCCACATGATTCTACACTTCGGCTGGCAGTCGGCTGTCGGAATCACTCTGGCGACTACGCTTTACCTTTTGATCTTTCGACGCGAGCTCGGGAAACTCGAGGAGCGCTTCGCGATTCGCGGCCTGAAGGACGAAATTCGCAAGGCGTACGTGACGCGAGAGCTCATGGAATCGAGGGTCGAAAGCGCCTTGAGCGGCGCGGAGGAAGACGAGTACGAAGTGGTCGCCCAGATCCGGGAACTGATCGACACAGAGGTGGACCGCATCCGAGCGCGGCTCCAGCCGCAGTATCTAGAGGAGGTGATGTCGCGAGGGGTCGACAGGAAGTTGGCGCTGATGGCATTCGAGGAGCGCTTCGACGAGGTGAAGCTCGCCAGGCTCCGCAGAGCCGTCCCACGAATTCTTCGGGAAGCGGAGCGACCGGAGTTTTACGATCCCGACTGGGACATTCGCGAAGACCCGGTTCCCGGCTGGGTCGTCGGAATCCACGTCTTGTTCCTCTGCTGGACGGTGCTCAACGCGCACCACCCTCCGCTGTTTATTGCTGGCTTGCTGTTCTTCCTGGGCTTTTCGGTGGTGGCTTCCCCGTATCAGAACCGGATCGATCTGAAGCCGCCCTTGCTGGTCGGCTTCTTCCTCGCGGGTCTCGTGGTGCACGGGGGTCTCCAGGCTTGGTGGATCGAACCCGTCCTGGGCGCCCTCGGCAAAGTCCCGCTGATGCTCACCGCCACGCTTCTGACCGCCTTCAACGACAACGCGGCGATCACCTTCCTCGCGACGTTGGTTCCGGGCCTTGGCGACGAACTGAAACACGCCGTCGTCGCGGGAGCTGTAGCCGGAGGGGGCCTGACGGTGATCGCAAACGCGCCGAATCCTGCAGGACAGGCGATCCTCAAACGCTTCTTCGAAAATGGGGTCTCGCCGATCAAGCTGTTGTCGGCGGCCCTGGTGCCAACGGTCCTCGTGTGGCTGTGTCTCTTGCTGTTGAAATAGACCGGCATCCAGCGCAGCGCTCGAGTCGACTGGAATCACGGGGCGCGCGACCACAGTCCAATCGAGGGTGGGTTCTTCCTCTGCGGATCCGAGCTGCTTGCGGCGGTGCTAGACCCTATGGAGCGACCGGCTCCAATCGCAGCCGTGCGGTAGCACGGGTGTGAACCACTCGCGGGTTGCCGCCGAAGGCGGCCGAGCCGCATACGAAGGAGCCGGTCATGAAGAAGGGTACCACCTACGTGGGGATGGATGTCCACAAGCAATCGATCGTGGTGGCGGTGCGTTGGCCTGGAGGCGGGGAGGCCGAAGTGCGGACGCTGCCGAATGAACCGCGAGCGGTGGGCCGTTGGTTGCGGCGGATGAAGCGAGAAGCTCCGGGGCCGATCCGGTGCGCCTACGAAGCGGGGCCCTGTGGCTACTCGCTGCAGCGGCAGCTCTGGGCGGAGGAGATCGACTGCCAGGTCATCGCCCCGTCGCTCATTCCGCGCAAGCCAGGTGAGCGGATCAAGACGGACCGCCGTGATGCACGGAAGCTCGCGGAGTACCTCGATGGAGGGCTGCTGACCGAGGTCCATCCGCCGACGCCGGAGGCCGAGGCGGTCCGGGATCTCTGCCGCGCCCGGGAGGACGCGAAGGAGGATCAGATGCGCGCCCGCCACCGACTCTCGAAGTTTCTCCTTCGCCGGGGCCTGATCTACGGCAAGGGGAAGGCCTGGAGCCTGGCCCATCAGCGCTGGCTGCGAGGTCTTCGACTCGATCATCCAGCCGACCAGGCCACCTTCGACGCCTACTGCTTGGCACTCGACCAGACCCAGGAGCGGGTTCGGACGATCGAAGCGCAGCTCGACGAATGGTCCAAGGCCGAGCCCTACGCCGAGCCGGTGGCCCGGCTGAGATGCTTCCACGGAATCGATACGACCACGGCGATGACGCTGGTGACCGAACTCCATGACTTCCGTCGCTTCCGCAACCCGCGGTAGCTGATGGCCTACCTGGGCCTGGTGCCGAGCGAGAACTCGAGCGGAGATCGGACGCAACGGGGAGGGATCACGAAGGCCGGCAACGGCCACGCACGGCGGGTCCTCATCGAGAGTGCTTGGCACTACCGGCATCTACCGAGAGGCAGCGTGACCCTTCGCAAGCGGCGCGAGGGACAGCCCACTCGCGTAATCGCGATTGCAATCGGGCCCACCAGCGACTCAGCCGCCGCTACCGCCGCCTGACCGAGCGAGGCAAGCCTCACAACAAGGTCGTCGTCGCGGTGGCTCGAGAGCTCGTTGGCTTCCTCTGGGCCACGCTCGCACCTGAAGACCCCCACGAGGCGTAGGAGACGATTTCGAGTGGACGGGACGAGCACGGCACCGAGGAGACGCGGCACAACTATGCGCAGCGAAGTCAGCCTTCCCGACGCGCGGTTCTAGAGAGCGTTCCCTCACGACGGAGCACGGTCATGCGGCTCGGCCTCAGGCAACCCGCGGATATCAGAGTGACTCGTCGTCGAAGCGATCTCGTTCCGTCCACTCCTCTCCTCCATCT
>JAAETT010000386.1 GCA_024228115.1 bacterium | reverse complement strand
CCGCCGGAATTCGCGCTTCTGGCGACACGTAGCTGAACATCGCAGACTGGTCGTGATCGGTTCCGCGCATCTCTCACCCCCTGATCATGCGTGTACCAACCGATTGGCGGACCCGCACGGGGTTTTTCCGCAGCCTGCTAGGTATGGCTCGCATCCATCGAGATCTGCGAGCTCTCATCGGGCGCCGAGTCCGAATAGCCAACTCCTGCGGAGGCGAAGAGCTTTTCGACATCTAGAACCTGAATGAGGCCGCCGTTGTTCTCGGATCGTACGACCGAGGTGACGAGCAACTCCTCGTCAGGCGCGGGCACCGATCCGCTCGAGTCCAGGTCTTGTAGTGGTCGCGGCTCCACGTGTTCGCTGTCCACGGTTGTGACCGACTCGACTTTGTCGACAGCAAGCCCAAGGTTTTCTTTTTCGCCCCGGAGGATGACGACCATCTGATGGCTTCGTTCTCTCATTTCGCTCACGGTGGCGTCAGTGATTCGGATCATGTCACCAAGGTCGACTTCGCGACCTGCGTCGACTTCCTTCTGGGCCGCGTCCTGTTGCCCGTTGGCCGCCATCCCGAGGCAGCGATCGGCGAGGGTGTGGATACGATTGTGCGGCCCCTCGAATTTGGCGATTTGATTGGAAAGGATCGCATCTTCGGTCTTGAAGGAAAAGAACCAGAGGCCGAATGCGCATTGGGTCGGGTCTCTCTCGAGTTCGAATCGTGAACCGGTTGCGCAGGATTCTTCCAGGGTCTTGAGCCAGCGAATGTGATCCTGCTTGTGTTGCAGGAGCTCCGCTTCGAGCACGTCGACCTCTTCACTCATATCCGTGATCCCGAGCCTCGAGCGGAGGTCCAGGATCGGCAGCACCCGGTCGCGGAGCTGCATGATTCCCCGAACCCACACAGGGGACCCGACGATGGGGTCGATATGGGTCTGAAGAGTCATCTCGACGACTGACTCTATGGGGACGGCATAGTATTGCGATTGCACACGGAACGTAACGAGTTGTCGAAACTCAGATTCCGCGGCCGCCGCGCTTTCTCCTAGACCACTCATTTTGATTCGAACCTTCCAGATGGATGACGCGGAACCATGTTTCAGCGACTTGTCGGAAGAGCGTGCGCGGACCTCCTCAGGCAAAACCCCGAGTGGAGCAAGATTTATCAAAAAAAAATGAAACATAGGGGAATCGCCTGTTAACAAGGTGCGTCGGTCGCCGATGACGACCCACATCACTTGGAGCCGGGAAAGCGGAAAGATGGCAGACACTCTCGACGAAAATCAGGAGCTATGTATCGACTTCGTGGTTGAGAGCCGCGAGATGATTGGCGACGTTGAGCCAGTCCTCGTCGAGCTCGAGACAGAGTCCGAGAGTTCGGGGGAAACCGATATCTCCCGGATCGACGCGATCTTCAGAGCCTTCCATTCGATGAAGGGAAGTGGCGGCTTCCTCGATCTCAACAATCTCGTTGCAGTCACCCACCAGGCCGAATCACTCCTCGATACCTTCAGGAAGGGCACGGCCCAGCTCGCACCGCGGCACATCACCGTATTGTGTAAAGCCATGGATTTCATTCTCGAGCTGCTCGATCAGATCGAATCTGAATTCCACGATGCGGGTCGGGAGGACGAAGCGCAGGCACTCGTCGAGGAGATCCGGGGGGAAATGGAGGGTTCCGCGGGTCCGTCGATCGGATCACCCGATCTGGAACTTCCAGCTGTCGAGGCTGCAACCAGTTCGCCGGAGCTTGCCGCGCCAGAAGTGGCCTCGGATTCGGTTCCAACCGCCGTCGAGGCGGTTGCGGAAGCTCCGATCGACGAGTCGGCTGCGATTACCGACGACCTTGTGGGGAGCTTCGTGAGCGATGCCCTCGAGCAGCTCGAGGCGGCTGAATCCGCCCTCCTTCGGCTGGAACACGAACCCGACGAGGTCGAGCTCGTAGCGGTTGCTTTTCGATCCCTTCATAGCTTGAAGGGCAACTGTGGCTTCTTCGGATACTCGGAGATGGAGGGTATGGCGCACGGAATGGAGACCCTTCTCGACGCGTCCCGAGAATCGGGCGAGGCGCCTACTCCAACAGTCGTCACAGAACTCCTGGAACAGATCGACCATCTACGTAGTGCGACCGAAGCGCTCCGGGCGGGCGAAAAAGCCGAGAACGCCGGTGAGACGAAAGAGGCATCCGAGGCGTCCGCTCCGAACGCTGAATCAGCTTCAACCACGCCACGCGAAACGGTTCCGGATGTTCCCAGCACTGCCGTTGTGAAGAACAAGGACGAGAAGAAGCGGCAACCTTCGGCCGGGAACATCAGGGTCGACCTGGAGAAACTCGACACTCTGATGGATCTGGTGGGAGAGTTGATCCTGGCCGAGACCATGGTGACCCACAACCCCGATCTCGAAGGCCATCACTTCGAGGACTTCCAGAAGGCGAGTCTGCAGCTGAATCGGATCACACGTTCGATTCAGGATGTGGCCATGAGCGTTCGGATGGTTCCGATCTCCGGAACGTTCCGCAAAATGCTTAGGCTCGTGCGTGATCTCGCACGCAAACAGGAAAAGCAGGTGGAGCTTGCACTGATCGGCGAGGAGACGGAGATCGACAAGACCGTCGTCGAAGCTATCGCTGATCCGTTGGTTCATCTGATCCGAAACTCAGTGGATCACGGAATCGAGAATCCGGAAGATCGGGTCGCCGCAGGCAAGCCAGAGATGGGTCAGATTCGACTGGAGGCCAAGCACGAAGGCGGCGAAATCTGGATCACGATCGAAGACGATGGGAAAGGACTGAACCGGAACGCGATTCTCGAGAAAGCGCAAGGCAAGGGTCTGATCGATTCCGCGCGGGGAGATCTGAGCGACGCCGAAATCTACCGCTTCATATTCGCTCCCGGTTTTTCGACAGCCGCACAGGTCACCGACGTTTCCGGCCGGGGCGTTGGGATGGACGTGGTTCGGAGAAACATCGACGAGCTCGGTGGCCGAGTCGACATCGACAGTCGGCCCGGGGAGGGCTCGACGATCACGATTCGTCTACCTCTCACCCTCGCGATCGTCGAGGGGATGTTGGTGAGGGTGGGCGAGTCGGTCTACACGATTCCACTCTTGGCGATTCGCGAGTCAGTCACGGTCGAGCCAGGAGATGTGACGCAGCTCAGTGATGGCCAGGAGATGGTCAGCATCCGGGGGGACCTCCTCCCGATTCTGAGAATCCAGGAACTCCATGGTGTGCTGGGGGCGGAAACGGAGTTGGGCAAGGGAATTCTGGTGGTGATCGAGGAGCACGGAAACTCCTTCGCCGTCTTCGTAGACGGGCTGGTCGGCCAGCGGCAGACAGTGATCAAAGCGTTGCCAAAGTATCTCGGCAGTGTCCGCGGCGTTTCGGGATGCTCGATTCTGAGTAACGGCGACATCAGCCTGATTCTCGACGCCAAGGCAATCCAGGCAGAGTGGGCAACGGGGGTCGATTCGTGAGTACAGAGCTCCTGGATCTTGGCGAGGAAATGGCGGTCGAGTTCGACGAGTCGGCCAACGCGGAGTCCGCTCCCAAATACCTGACGTTCATCGTGGCTGATGAAGTCTACGGTGTCCCGATCGCGCATATCGCCGAGATCATTGGTGCTCAGCGTTTCACGCCGGTTCCCGATCCTCGCCCCTATATGCGCGGCGTCATCAATCTTCGCGGGACGGTCATTCCGGTGCTGGACGTGCGTACACGCCTTGCGATGGAGCCGCGGGAAGTCGACCGGAGAACCTGCATCGTGGTAGTCCAGCTCGACGATACGTCAGTTGGTTTGTTGGTCGACACGATCTCCGATGTCATCGACGTTCCTCCGTGTTCGATCGAAGACGCGCCGCGGCGCAAGAAATCCATGGTTAGGGATTCGGTCGTGACAGGACTGGTTCAGATCGAAGGCAAGGTGAGGATCTTGATCGATCTGGGCAGGCTCCTGGACGATGTCGCTGCAATCCCGGAAGACTCCCCAGGAGACCTGAATTGAGCTCCCTGGGCGTCAAGTTGGATCGAGCTCTCGGGTTGCGCGGGAAATTGATGATTGCCGGTGTGCTGGTCGGTCTTCTGCCTTTGGTCGTCGTCACGGCAATCGAAGTCAGCCAGGCTCGAGCCTCATTGGCGGATCGAGCTGGCGAGTTCCTGGAGATGCAGGCGCTTGGCGCAATCGACAAGATCGACCGGGACTTGTCTCAGCGCTACGCCGAAGTCCAGGTTTTCGCAGCAAGTCCGATCGCGACAGGTCCAACCGAAGACATCGAGGCGAAGGCCAATTCCCTCGTACGTACCTATGGGGTCTACGACCTGATGTACTTGGCCGATATGCAGGGCAGGGTCATCGCGGTGAGCTCCGAAGATGAGGAGGGTCGCTCACTTCCCACCGCCGAAATCGTTGGCTCCAGTGTCGCAGGGGAGAATTGGTTCGAGGGGATTCGCGATGGGTCGGTTGGAAATGGCCAGAGCTTCGCTCGGGACCTCCAAGAGGATGCCTTCGCGGCCAAAGCCCGCGGTGGCCGTGGCCTCAGCTTGCTCTTCGCAGCCCCCATCTACGACGAGCAAGGCCGCATGGTTCGCGTCTGGGTCAACCTTGCCTCTTCCAAGCGGATCATTGGAGACATCATGCAGGTTATGCGTGATGAGCTGGGATCCCGAGGTTACAAGACACTCGAGACGCAGGTAGTCGCCCGAACAGGTCAGCTGATCGAAGATGCAGATGAAGAAGCGATCATGAGCGACTTCAATCTGGCTGCGCTCGGACTCGAAGCCGTGAAACGGGTCTCAGCGGGAGAGTCCGGGTCCGTTGTCGAAATGCACAAGCGTCGCGGTATCGATCAGTTGAATGGGTTCGCAGCATCCAAGGGTGTGGCGCGTTTTCCGGGGTTCGGCTGGGGCGTGCTCGCACGCCTGGATGTCGGGGAGGCGTTCGCAGCTTCGAGAGAAATGGTTCGGTCCGCCCTCACGGTGGGCTTGGCTGCAATGCTTCTCATCCTTTCGGCAGCGTACTGGTTCGCAAGAACGATCACGCGACCCATCCCTGCGCTGCTCGAAACCGTTGACGCGCTCGAATCCGGGAGGCTTGATGTCCAGGTAGGAAGTGATGCGCAGGACGAGCTTGGCGTTGTCGCGTCCGGGCTTTCGTCTGCCATGGGTAGGATTCGAGAGGCTCTGAACCAGGATCGGGTGGATTGGAAGGAACTGGGGTTGCAGCGAGTTCGGGAGGCGCGTCTTCGCGCCTGTATCGAGGGTGTGCCGATGAACGTGATGGCGGTCAACCCGGATTTCGAGCTCGTCTACATGAATCCGGCGTCCGAGCAAGAGCTGCGACGTCTGCAGCAGCACCTTCCGATTGCTGTGGACGACATGATGGGAACCTGCATCGACATCTTCCACAAAGATCCGTCCGTGCAGCGACAGATTCTGGGCGAAGCCAGGAACCTTCCCCACTCGACACTGATTCATCTCGGGCCGGAGACTCTTCGTCTGACAGCGGCGAAAGCGTTTGATGAAAACGGAAAAGACATCGGTTCAATGGCTGCTTGGGAGGTCGTGACGGAAGCGGAGAAGGCCCGGCAGAACGCGGACATGCTGGCGGAGGTTCTTGCCTCTGTTGCGGAGGGTGCGGTTCCGGAGCGGATCGACGAAGACGTCGCTGCCGATCTGGTCCCCATGCGGGATCGTTTGAACGTCTTGATCGGTGCGATGCAGAACATTACCGAGACGACGAAGACCTTGGGTGAGGGTGACTTTTCGGCCGACATTGAGGTCCGTTCGGACAATGACATGCTGTCGGCTGCGCTCAAGGCAATGGTCGGGAGCCTGGGTGGCGTGCTCGGTGAGCTTCGACATGCCTCCGGGGAAGTCGCGAGCAACTCAGCGCAGATTTCCACGACAGGTCAAAAACTCTCGGACAATGCCTCTCAGTCGGCAGCCTCACTCGAGGAGATCAGTTCGACCATGGAGGAGATGGCGGGACAGACGCGACAAAATGCAGAGAACGCGACGCAGGCGGTTTCGCTTTCGGTAGCGGCCCGGTCTTCGGCTGAGGGCGGGGACGAGCAGATGAAGTCGATGGTATCCGCGATGAAGGAGATCGACGACTCGAGCCAGGACATCTCGAAGATCATCAAGGTGATCGACGAGATCGCGTTCCAGACGAACCTGCTCGCATTGAACGCTGCAGTAGAGGCAGCGCGAGCCGGCGTGCATGGCAAAGGCTTCGCGGTAGTGGCCGAAGAAGTTCGGAACCTGGCCGAGCGCAGCGCGCAAGCAGCCAAGGAGACGACAGAGCTGATCGAGGGCTCCGGAAAGAAAGTGGCGCAGGGCCGTTCGATCGCGGAGAAGACGGCCGAATCGTTGGTTCAGATCGTAGATTCGATTGGCAAGGTGTTGGCGATCACGAGAAACCGTAGAAATCTGATCATCTAGCCGTGGTCGCGCGCGAGTGCTGGTTTCTCGTCAGAACGGCGAATCGGTGTCGGTCGGATCGGTGTCGAGTTCGCGATCGAGAGCCGCGAGGTAGTGT
>JAAETT010000385.1 GCA_024228115.1 bacterium | reverse complement strand
GAAGCACACTCCGCATTCGCGCCACGGAATGGGCATCGACCACCCAAAACGAGATCCGTCAGCGTCAATCGCCGCGCGGCACGCTGAAACATTGGAAAGCCAGCTTCTCAGCCAACTTTCGTGCATAGTTCAGGCTAGGAGCCATCCATGCCGGGACGCCGGACACCCAAACGGCCGCCGATCCCCACCCTCCTCGCTCCGAGCGTAGGTGCAGCGGAGCTTTCGCCGCGGCAGGTGAACCGCGAATTCCTGGCGCGTCTCGACGCGGGGGCGAAGATCCTTCCCTCGGGCAGCACCCGCAGCCGACCTCGACGCCTGCTCTCCCTGGGCTACGTGCCGCGCTTCAAGATCGAGCTCTTCGGCGTCGCCTACTACCTGACGGACGTCCGTCAGAATGAGGACATCCGTTTCTTCGTTGCCTACGTGATCCTGCCCAGAGCTGAACGTCGCATCTACCCGCGCATCTTCTACAAGGACATCTCCCTCGTCTGGCGCTCGGCTTCGCACTACGTGCGATCGGAGAACGAGAACTGGATCGGCAAGGGCGATGTCACGCTGATCATCCGCGATGGCGTCGAGATGGTGGAATCCGCGGAAGAAACGACCGACCTGCCCCTCGAAATCCAGACGAGCCTGGAGACCTTGAGCAGCCAGGCCAAGAAGATCCAGTACGACAACGATGCCGTCGGGCGCATCCTGCGACGAGGCCCGGATGATCGCGTCGAACCCTACAGCGATTTCATGGATCCACGTCTCCGGGCCCAGGCGGACCCACGCAACCTGATCTACCGCGGCCGGCCCATTGCCCGATTCACTCGCAAGAACGACCCGACGTCCCTGAAGTTCGCCAAGGGCTTCGAACCCGACCTCGAGAACGGCATCCTCGAACGCAGTGTTTCGAAGAGCAAGATCTACCATGGCCGGCTGCGTCGCTTTCGCATCGCTTCGACCAACCGCAAGGTGCAGTACCTCTTCTTTGCGGGAAGGCGTCAGATCTGGATCGGCGCCCTTCAAGCGACCACCACCGAGCTCTCGAGCTTCGGCCTGCGAACGATCGATGTGGCAGCCCCGGAAGAGCTCCTGCTCCCCGGCTACGAGTATCATTTCCTCGACGAGGCGGAAGATCCCCCGGAATTCATCAGCCAGATTCCTCCGGGCTTCGCAGGACCGAGCAGCAAGGTCGACCCCGTCCGAGCGGATGCATCGCGTTGGCTCAACCAGGTACCGGTGATCCAGGCGTTCCGGCGTCACGTTCTGCGCCGACGTTAGGCTTCCTGGGTTTGATCTCCGGTGAGCGTCCGGATCTTGCGTGACCAGACCGTGAACGACGGCACCGCGATGCATGCGACCGCAGCCGTCGAGAGAAGCGGCTCTGGCGTGCCGCGCAGGTTGTGGACCAGATAGATGAGGAAGATCGTCACCACCGAGGGCACACCGATGGCCACCGCCAGAATCGGCGCCTGCCGACCGGGCCGTGCCGCCAGGCGTGCACAGAGCTGTATGATCAGCCCGCCGAAGAAGAACGTGTAGATCGCCTGCTTTCCCGCGGAGGTGGCCGCTGCGGCATAGCCGTGGGACGCGTTGATGAGCGCGACCAGGCTGCCCATGACGAGGGCGCCCCAGAAACCTGCGCGAGGATCGAACCAGCTCGGCGTCTTCACGGCCTACCGCTAGCACGAATGCAGCGGGTTCTCACTCCGATTCCGCAGCGGGTTGTCACCCGGGTTCCGGCTCGCTGGAGCCCCGTTCGGCCAGGCTGCGCAGGTGGCCTTCGTGGCTCTCCCGGCTGATCCGATACCGCGAGTAGAAGAAGATCGCGATAGCGTAGAGGCTTCCGACACTGCCGACGTAGACCATGCCGAGGCGCCGCAGCACTTCCGGGGTGACCTCGCCGCCTCCGGCTGCATCCGACGGAAAGCCGATCCAACTGAGCAGGATCGCAGCGGAGAAGATGCCCGCGCCCGAGACGATCTTCAGCGCGAACGTCCGGGCGGCGAAGAAGACGCCCTCGGAGCGGCGTCCGGTCGAGACCTCACTCTCCTCGACGACGTCCGCCACCATCGATGAGATGAGCGTCGTCGAACTGATCAACAGCATGATATCGACGAAATTGAAGCAGAGCAGCGCGAAGAAGAGAGCGTTGGTGCCGTTCGGAGGCATGATGTCGAAGAGCCGCAACGCAACCACGAGCGGAAGCATGAACAACGCGAAACAGGACATCACGATTGCGGCGCGCTTCTTCCCGAACCTGCGCGAGAGGAACGGCGAGAGCGGCAGGGCGAGCATCGCTGAGCCGAAATACGAAAGGGAGAAGAGGCCGATCTGCTTCGAATCGAGGCCCCAGAAGTAGGTGTTGATGTAGATGTTGATCGAAGCGCTGAGACCCGCGGCGATTCCGTAGAAGATCGCGCCGCCGAAGAGCACACGAATCGACGGATTGGAAAGCGTCTCCTTCAGCTCCTGGAACGCGACCCGGACACTATGGTGCTCTGTGATCGGCGGAGCCTTCAGCGTCGGAATCCGATGGTGGGTCCCCGCAGCAGAGATCAGGATCGCCAGACACATGAGCACGGGCGCGATCCAACCGTACAACTGGTAGCCACCGGGCTCCGCCTGCCCTCCCGCCGCGGGGAAGAGCACTAGAAATGCCAGCGCATTCATCGTCAACCCACCCCACCAGCCGAAGAAGTGGCGGTAGGCGAGTAGCGACGTTCGCTCGTCGTAGTCGTCGGTGAGTTCGGAGACCAGCGCCGTCGAGGGGATTTCGTAGAGCGTGATCAACGTCCGCACGAGAATCGCCACGAAGAAGAGCCATGCCAGGAGCTGCGTCTGGCTCAGCGCCGAGGGCGGGTTCCAGAGGAGCAGGTAGGAAACCGAGACCGGGAGCGCCGCGAAATACATGAACGGATGCCGCCGCCCCCAGCGTGATCGCCAATGGTCGGACACGTAGCCGACGATCGGATCCGAAATGGCATCGACGAGGAGCGCCGCGAAGAGCGCCGCAGCGACCCAACTTCTCTCCAGGCCGAGGACCACGTCATAGTAGAAGAGCAGGAGATAGGAGAAACCGTTGTCCTTGACCCCGTAGGCCACTGAGCCCACGCCATAGGCGAGGCGCACGCGAAGGGGGGTCTGCTCGGTGTCGGACACGCGATCTCCAGTCCCCCGGGGGTAGCACAGGGCGCCCGGTTTCAGTCCGAAATCCCGGAAAATTCAGCAATGACGGCAAGTTCCGTTCCTGGTAGTGTGGGCAGTCGCTATGGCAGATCTACCCCACCCCTATGGATGGAGGCTGAGGATGCAGTCACGAAGGCGAATGACGCTCGCGGCAGGCCTCGTGGCGCTGGCCCTCACGGCGGCGAGTTGCAACCCGCTTCTCCCGAGCCTCGTGGCGAGCAATCCGGTGGAGGGCGGAACGGTGGCGCGGACTGCCTGGCCCGTCCTCGACTTCTCTGCCGCCGTGGCCAAGAAGTCCCTGGGTCGGATCCTGTTGACCTGTGACGGCAACGTCATCACCACCACCCGCACCAAGCTCGATTCCGACACCGCGGTCATCCTGCCGAGCACCGCGATGCCCGCGGCCGCGGCGTGCCAGCTTCGGCTGGGCACGACGGGCGGCCCCACCTTCGTCAATTTCCAGACCGCCGCAGCGGGCCCGGCGTTCACCGCCGTGCACGACCGGCGCGATCCGGACCAGCCCCTGCCGTTTCCGGACGACTTCATGACCGTCCCCGACGCATCGACGGCGACCGGGTTGCGCCCCAGCCTGACGCTTCCCAACGCACCGGGTACGGCGATCTCCCTGATCACGGTGCTGGGCAACACGACGGAAACGACGAGCGATGGCTGGAGCCCGCTCGGACATCTGGCGGTTCAGATCTCCAACGCCGTGGATCCGGCCAGCGTGCCCACGGATCGGGACGCATCGATGAACCCCCTGTCGACCGTGGCCCTTCTGGATCTCACACCGGGAAGCCCGAGCTTTGGCACGCGTGTGCCCTTCCAGCTGATCCCGCGCAACGACACCCTACCGGGCCAGCCGATATCCCATGCGCTGGTCTTGTCGCCCGGCATCGCCCTCGAACCGCTCGGCGTCTACGGACTGGTCGTGACCGATCGTGTGCTCGACGGGGCGGGCGAGCCGCTCGGGCGCTCCGGCTTCGGCACTGCCGTTTCGGGCATGTTCGTTCCCGGAGAAGACCCGGAGACGACACAGGCTCGCGATCTGGCGGAGGATGTGGTCAGCGTTGCGGAAACGTTGTCACCGGTTCCGATCCTCCGCGATGACGTCGTCCTGGCTGTTCGCCTGACGATTCGGAGCACGGACCAATTCATCGACGATCCGCTCGCGATGCGGCAACACGTCCTCGCCACTCCCCCGAACGTGGTCATCACCAGCGTCACTGCAGACCCCAACCCGGATGTCGCAGCGATCGTGGAAGGCACCTTTGATTCGTCGCTGTGGCTCAGCGCTCTCTACCTCCAGCACGATGCCCAGGGCGCCCTTCTCACGAGTGGGACCAAGAGCGTGCCCTTCATCCTCTCGCTCCCGACCAGCGCGGCCGCGGGTGTTCCGGCACCGATCATCATGTACCAGCACGGAAACCCGGGCAGCGCCCAGGGGGAAGTCCCGTCCTCCGGCCGGCGCTACGGCGGCGATGGCTTCGCGGTCGCCGGGTTCACGGACGCCATCAACCGGACGCTTCCGGATATCAACTTCCAGCAGCAAGTGATCTTCGGAAACGTCATCATCAACGGAGCGGCCCCGGATTTCTATATGACGACCTACGGGGAGCAAATGGCATTCGTCAGCGCCCTGAAGAGCATGGGAAGCCTGGACGTCCTGCCCGTCGGTGCACCCGACGGAATGCCGGACCTCGATCCCACGACCCTGACCTACGAAGGCATCAGCTACGGCTCCACCCACGCCGGGGCCTTCCTCGCCTACGAGCCGGACATTGCCGCCGCAGGCATGGTCGTCGGCGCCGGAAGACTCGCCGAACTCCTCGAATACCAGGATCGCAGCCTACCGACCGGCGGAGATCCGTTCTTGACCGTCCTCCTGCCAGGCATCCTCACCGGAGTTCGCGCGCCGGACCTGTGGATGACCTTGCATCTCTTTGCCGTCTCCTACGACGAGCAGGATCCGCACAACCACGCCCGCTTCATCTACCGCCAGCCGGTACTCGTCGACGGCACGACGCAAAAAGCCTCGATCCTGGTCGTCGAGGGCATCGAAGACAGCTTCACCGCCAACAACGCCACCCGCTCCATGGCCCGCCAGCTCGGCGGCATCCCGCAGCTGCTCCCGAACGCAGTCCGGGTGTCGGACATCCCCGAACAAGCCGCCCCGCTCCAGGCCAACATCGATGCCACGACGACGTCGGCCATGGCTCAATACGTCCCCGACGGCGCCGCCGTCCCGCCCTCACCGGGTTGCATCGGACAATTCGAGGGCCATTTCTGCGGCCAGAGCGCACCCGAAGCCGTCGAACAACGCTCCAACTTCTACCAAAGCGCCCAGACCGGCATCCCGATCATCGACGACTAACATCACCTCCGCCGGCGATGAGACCATCCCCCTTCTCATTCGAGGGCACGGGTCGCCACGGCTTGCGCCCAGACCGATCGAAAAAATTCGACCAGAGCCCGGGTGACCGCCTAGAACGCTGGACGAGGTGGTGCCCTCCGCAGTTTGGCCGCAGCGCAACCCAAGCGCGCGCCGAACGGGCCTCATGCCAGTGTTCGATTCAAGTCCCAAGTGCACCCGGCCCGGCAAGGCAACCCGGTTGCGGATGCGAGGATTCGCGGGGCGGGGGACGGCCAGCAAGGAAATAGAGCGCAGGCATCTCATCCGCTGAGCGTGCGCAAGTTCGCTAGCGGCAAAGCCGCGTAAGCGAACCCGCGTCCATGCGTTGAGCGGCCGCCCAAGCCCGGCCGAGCCATTCCGCGCTGGCCGTCCCCCGGCCCGCGATCCACCACGAGAAGCAAAGCGGCCCACCACCCCAAGACCGCCCCACAGACAGAAACGCAACTTCCCCCACCCACCCGGGTTGCACCCTCGAGACGACACGCCTCGAGAGCGCGGCGTCTGCCTGGGACTTCTCCCAGGACACAACCGAAACTCCTGGATGGAAGGAACCCGCATGTCTGTTCTACGCCCTACTCGTCTACTTCTGGTCCTTGCCCTCGTGGCCTCACCCTCGTTTGCTCAATCCGATACCGAGATCGAAATCGAGCGAACGGCGGATGAACTCCCCGCAGCACTCGTCGACCCCGTGGATCCCGCTGACCCGGACGCGGTCGAGAGTGCGCTGGTGTTCACCAGCCGCGGCGGTGCGGCTGTCGTCCGCTGCGTCGCACGTGACGGAAACGGCAACCGGGTAGGCAACCCGGTCGTCATCCCCGTGCCCGCCGAGGGCTTGCGATGGAGCCGCGCATCGGATCTTTCGAACGGTGCGGATTTCGTCGGCAGTGCCGGTTGCACCAGCCTCGGATCGCTCGTGCCCTCCGCATTCTTGGTCGGCCCGAACGGCGCCACCGATCTCCGCGCTTCGCAGGTTCGCAAGCGGATCGGTCGCCGCGGCAGGCGCTTCAGCCATCACTTCCGGTTCCCGGTGATTGCGAGCTACTGAGGCCGGCTGAGCGCGGGCCGGGGCCTCCCGGCCCGCGTCTTCTCGCCTGTCCTGCCAAGAGAGTGCAGCTTCCTCCCCACACTCATGACTCAGGTTCACGTTTTTGTGTCCTTCTCCTATTGAGGGCTGCCCTGTGTATGGCGACCATTCGGCTTCGCCAAAAGGAGGCGCCCCATGGGTTTGTTCGATTTCGTGAAGGAAGCCGGTGAAGGGCTGATGGACCAGCTCGGCAAGGGTTTCAAGAATGACTCTGCCGCCGTTCAGAAGAAGGTGGAGGATCTCGATCTGGGCCTGGAAGGCCTGCAAGTCGAGGTCGATGGCGACAAGGCCGTCGTGAAGGGCAAGGCTGCAGCCCAGGATGCCCGCGAGAAGGCCGTCATCGCGGTCGGAAACACGCCCGGCATTGCCCAGGTGGACGATCAGGTCGAGGTGGCCGCACCGGCCGCACCGTCCCAGTACTACAAGGTCGTCAGTGGAGATTCGCTCTCGAAGATCGCCAAGGAATTCTATGGCGATGCCATGAAGTACACGCTGCTCTTCGAAGCCAATCAGCCGATGCTGAAGGATCCGGACAAGATCTACCCCGGCCAGGTCCTACGCATTCCAGCCCAGGACAACTAGCAGGCTGCGGAAAAACCCCGTGCGGGTCCGCCAATCGGTTGGTACACGCATGATCAGGGGGTGAGAGATGCGCGGAACCGATCACGACCAGTCTGCGATGTTCAGCTACGTGTCGCCAGAAGCGCGAATTCCGGCGG
>JAAETT010000384.1 GCA_024228115.1 bacterium | reverse complement strand
GTCAAGTCAATCCGATACCGCTTCTTCGACATACGGGCCCCATGAATCGGCCCGCGACACGGCGAGAACCGATTGGCTGCGGGGGACGCAGTGCTTAGCATGACAACACTTCCGCCTTTGGTCGATACAAGGGACTAGTCTACGTGGCCGACGTCGGGGCCGGCCTGTGCACGATCACCCGGATCCCGGGGGGGGCATCTCTTCCTCTATGACGCAGGCCCTAGGAGCCGCGCCTGCTCTCGCGCTATCAATCGCGTTCGCGCACTCGACCAGGCGTCGATCGTCGACCTGGCGATCATCTCCCACCCGGACACCGACCACCTGGGAGGGCTGCAGTACTTCGATGACGACATCCACCCGGAGATCGTGATCCACTCCGGGTTCAGCAGGCTGGACGAATCAGGCAGCGGCACCTGGGAAACGGCTCGAGATTGGATCGGCTCCCATGTGAAGCATGGCGTGACCGTCATCAGCCTCTCCTCGTGGGACCTGCCTCCGGGTTCGCAGTTCCAGCTCGGCGACGCCACCATCACGATCCTGAGCGGACTTCCCGAATGGCCCGACCCACCGAGCTGGCTCGACAGCTCGTCCGCCGAGAAACGAAACGTCATCTCGGTGACTGCGAAGCTCGAGTACGGAGGGAACTCGGTACTCTTCGCGGGCGACGTCGTCGGACGTCGGGTTCACGGAGCGCACGATGAGGGCTGCCTGGTCGGCGAAGCAGCCCTTGTCGCCGCCCACGAGGCTGGCACCATCGACCTCGCGTCGACCGTCTTGGTCGCTCCCCACCACGGCGCCGACAACGCCAACTCCACATGCTTCATCGAAGCGGTGAGCCCTGAGCGAGTGGTGTTCTCGGCCGGCAGCAAGTTCAAGCACCCGCGCGCGGCGGCGGCGCAGCGGTACCTGAGTGCCAACGTCACGCCTCCCATCGAGCCTCAGCACATCTTTCGCACCGACTTCGGCGACGACGAAGACGATGGCGAGGGTGCCGCGGAGGACGACGGCGAGTGGAACCACGGCCGCGTGCTCCGGTGCAACGACGAATCAGAGGACGATCCGGTGGGGATCATCCTGCACTCGAACGGGGACTTCGAGGTGGCGTATGGGCTGGAGGTGGAGAGCTGTGACTAACGCCCGAGATCACCAGCTCTGCGCGATGCGGACGTAGCGCCGAGAGCGATCGACCGCGGCCTCCAGCCTAGACGGTCGCGCTCGCCTGATTCCGTGCTAGCCGCTGGCTGACGAGCCGGTCGCGGAGTGCCTGTGCCCCGTCGTTCATCAGCAGCATGAAGAGGATGAACATCATCAGTCCATCAGAGAAGTGGCCGCCCGAGCCGTCGATCGCGAGCTTCACTGCGATCACGATGAGCATGCTCAGCGTCAGGAACTTGGTGTGCGGCGAGCGCCGGATGATTCGCGAGATCGGGACCATGCCGACGATCATGATGAGGTTGGCAATCAGGATGCTGCCTACCATCCAGCCGAACTGGGTATCGATGTCCATCAACGACATCATCAGGAATACCTGGTCGACACCGAAGATGCCGAGCAGCAGCTGCACGCCGAGCAGGGCGAGCGCGATGCGAAGACCACGCGCGAATCCGCTCTGCGTCTCCATCGTCTTCTCCGTATGGTGCTCGTGCAGGCCAAGCGCCGCCTCTTGAAAGCCGTGCCAGTACTCGTAGATCACGATTGCCATGACGACGCCGGCCCCGAGGAAGAGCAGCAGGTGTCGCCATACGAGCTCGTCGGGGTGCTCGCTGAACCAGCGGTTCGGCAACCACCACCAGTCACTCTGCGGCTCGAGCAGGAAGGCGAGCGAGGAAACCGCAAAGATCATTGCGACCCGGACGCAGGCTGCCGCGAAGAGCGTGAGAGATCTCGCCCAGAGGTGCGCGCGCTCCGTGAGCCCGAGCTTGCCGATCTGGACGTCGGCCAGCACGCCTCCATCGACGCCGAGGATTGTGTTTGCCAGCGTCGCCATCAAGAACGCAACTAGAACTTCCATCGAGCACCCCCCTACTTGGCACAGCCCTGCATGCTGCGAACCCGTCGGATGGTACTGTTGGGGTTGTTCGGAATCGAGTTCAGCACGGACTTGGACGATCCACCACCCGGGCACGCCATCCTCGGAATCGGCCGCATCCGTTCACGATCCGACCCTTCGAGGCCCTGGCCCAATCAGCGGGCTGCCGGGCAACCGGGGTCGCTCAAGAACGCCTCAACGAGGCCGCGGGAGGAGCCTTGGAGGGAAGCGAGCAACATAGATTTCCGAGCCCAACGTGAGGGACACAGCAGATCAAACGTGGGCCCTCCTGGATTCGGAACCGAGAGGGGCGCTTGGAAGCGGTCGAAAATGCCTTGGCGACAGGTTGGCGACATCTGGCTGGCCGCGACGGAAACAAGCTAGGCGCATCACCCTGAGCGGCCTTCACTCGATGGGTATCCCTCAGTGATGCAGTTCGACGCAGTCGTGATGGAACCGAATCTGGTTCGTGACGTCGAGGAGGGCCACACGATCCCGCGCACAATCACCAGACTGCCGGGGCTGGTTGGGCGTGCGAAAGGCTCTCCCGGTTCTGGCTCAGCAACGGCGGGAGCGGCCGATCCGATCATGAGAACGCACAGGCGCAGGCTCGAACGAAACCAGCCGAAGAAGCAGGGCTGAGCCCCGCTTCTGGATGCTATCCCGTCGTGGTCGTCGGTCGATCCTCGCGCTTTTCTCGCGGGGCCTCATCCAGGCGCTGGCGTATCAACTTCAGCATGGCCGAAGAGGTATAGGGCTTGCTCAGGATCGACCCCGGGTAGGCCGACGCAGAGCCGCCGCGCCTGTCGTCGAAGCCGCTCGTCAGCTGGACGGGGGTCGCGGGATGGCGCTCGCGCACGATCGCCGCTAGCTGATGCCCATCCATGTTGGGCATGATGACGTCGCTGAAGACGAGATCGACGGATTCCCGGGTGAGAATTTCCAGGGCCTCGAGACCATCTCCCGCTTCGAGCACGCGGTAGCCCTTGGAGCTCAGGATCCGCGCTGCAACCTTGCGTACGGCGGGCTCATCTTCGACGACGAGAATCACCTCGTCGGTCCGCCCGCTCGGTTCCTGGGATTCGTCGACCGTCTGGCCGATGTCGAGATGGGATCGATGGCGGGGGACGAAGAGGGAGACGCGAGTCCCCTCTCCGGGCGCCGAGAATACCGTGACCGCACCTCGGGAGCGCTGCGCGAAACCATAGACCTGATTCATGCCGAGTCCGGTACCTTCTTCCCCCTTCGTGGTGAAGAACGGGTCGAACATCTTGTGGCGAACCGCTTCGTCCATACCGCAGCCGGTGTCCGTCACCGAAACCTGAACGTACTGGCCCTTCTTCAATCCCAGCTCTCGAGCCTCGAGTGCCGCGAGCTGCACATTACTCGTCGAGATCGTGAGGCGACCTGCGCCGGGCATGGCGTGTAGAGAGTTGAGCGCCAAGTTCAGGATCGCATCTTCGAGGTTATTCCTGTCGAGCCAGGCCGACCAGAGGCCATCCGCGAGTTCCAGCCGCAATTCGATCCGCGCCATCAAGGACTTGCTGAGCATCTCCTCGTCTTCGCGAAGCAGCGAATTGATATCGACCGCTGCGTTCTCGGTAGGCCTGCCGCGCGAGAACCCCAGGAGCTTCTGCGTCAGCTTGCGGGCGCGCTCGGATGCGCTGAGGATCTCTCCGGCGTACTGTCGCACTTCCGAGGCGTGATCGGCGCCCTCCGCCAGCATACCGGCGTAGCCGCTCATCACCACGAGCAGGTTGTTGAAATCGTGCGCGATCCCGCCCGAGAGCTTTCCGAGCGCGTCCATCTTCTGGCTGCGAATGACGGTCTGTTCGGCCTCCTGCAGCTTGTCTTCGCGCCGGCGATTGACGGCGGAGAAGGCGGCAATCGAGATCAGGCCGATGACCCACGCGGTGAGATGGCTTCCCTTTGCGGCAGTCACCGTATTCTGGACCGAAGCGTAGTAGGGCTCGAGGGGGATGGATACGCTGACCCCTCCACGGATGTCGCCCACCTCGAATCCGAGGTGACCGTGGCATTTCATGCAGCCCTCTTCCATGACCATGGGGCGCATCAGGCGCAGGTAGCGATCGCCGCCGATCGTCGCGAGTTCGACGATCTCTTCCTGCTCCTTCACGTCGAAGCGCTCGAGCGCCTGCAGCTCCCACGGGTCCGCCTGATTGATGGGGTTGAGCAGGACCTTGCCCGTGATGCTCCCCTTGATGCCGTACTCCTTCTCGAACTCCTCGGTCATCTGGCGCATCATGTATGCCGGGTTCATCAGGGTGAGGCGCAACCCGTCGACGGTGACCAGGTCGCGATCGGGAAGGTGAGCGAGGTACGGACTGGGCGGGGTCCGCTCGTCGGGCCGCACGTAGAGCCCACCGTGCCGGGTCGCCCACCGCCGGAACGACTGATCCTTGTTCCAGTTCGAGCGGGCTTCATTGGTGGCCAGGAACTCCACCTGGTCCCTTAGCAGGGTGCTGAAAAACCCCGTGCTTCACTCCTTCAAATGGTAGAAAAGAGGCGGGGGTAGAGGGAATGCGGGGAAGCGATCGAGAGCAGGGTTCGATGTTCAGCTACGTAGCGCTGGAAGACCGGATTCCGGCG
>JAAETT010000383.1 GCA_024228115.1 bacterium | reverse complement strand
CGCCGGAATCCGGTCTTCCAGCGCTACGTAGCTGAACATCGAACCCTGCTCTCGATCGCTTCCCCGCATTCCCTCTACCCCCGCCTCTTTTCTACCATTTGAAGGAGTGAAGCACGGGGTTTTTCAGCACCCTGCTAAGGGTGGGTCGCCTTCCGCTCGTCTTCCTGGTTCTCCTCGCGTCGTCCGAGGCGCAAGCCGAGTGCTTCGACTCAGATTGCGCGAGCCGGTGTCAATCGACGTCCTATTGCGTCCTCTACTTTCCGGGAGCCGCATCGACCCCACGTTACGTGATCTCCGACCGCCAGGCCGCGCTACGGGACATCTCCACGGACCTGGACGTGGTGACTTTCAAGCATGGCTCTGGTCTCGAGTACACCGCGAATGACTTCACCGAGGACGCGCCCGTGTTCAACGTACTGGCGGCGAACCCGGGAACCAAGTTCATCACGCTCTGCGTCAGCAGTGGCTGCAACGAGGCGCGGCGGCTCTACGATTCGGGCATCTTCGATGGCCGCAACCCGCTGATCCTCGAAGCTGATCCGCACCAGAAGAACTCTCCGATGCCAAGGGAGCTCTCCGCGCGCTCAGGCCCCGAGACCTGGGTGACCTTCTTCACAGGAACCCCCGACGGCGCCTTCTCGGTAGGCCCTCCCTCTTTCGAGGGCGACCCGGAGTTCGAGGTTTTCGAGGTGCAGCTAAACACCTACCCGTACGGGAAGTCCGATGAAGGCTTCGACTACTTCGACCTCTTCTTGGACGAGCACGTCGGCTCGGGATTTGGAGGAGAACGCTCGTCGGAACAGCTCATTCATTCGCAGGTGGAAGCCCCGGAGAGGCTCCAGGGACAGCTGGAGCTGATCCTGACGTACGATGTCAACTACGCTCCGGTCACTCCGGGGGGCGAACCGGTTGTGACCGCGCCCACGGTGGACCCCGGTGGAGGAATCATTGTTCCGTCCAGTGGCGGCGGTGCAGGTGTGGAGAGTCGGCCCCTCTGGTTGGAGAAGATGGGTCGATGAGAACGCTGGGAGTGGCGAGCCTCTTGGTCCTTCTCGTCGGCATTTCCGCCGGGGCGCAGGACATCGGCGATCCGGACATCCGCGCCGCCGCGGAGGCCGCGCCGACGGCGAGCTGGGCTCAGACCTGGGGCGTCGCGAATCACGTGCTCTCAAGCACGCCGGCGGTGGAAGCATCGATGCTCGAAGCCGGTCCGCCCGGGGAGCTTCCTCAAGAATCGGTGCTGGTGATCAAGACGGTGCCAACGCCCTCGCTGCCCGAGGGGATCTATCCGCACGACTACCGGCGCTGCTCGAGCATCCACCTGACGAGCTTGGTTTCGGTCTCCGCGATCGCGGTTGGGAGAGGGGAGTTTCTGCTTCTGGAGACGGAGAAGTCGAACGTTCGCGAGTTCGCGGTTTACTTCATCGTGCACGATCTTGGGACAGAATGGGTCGTCGACAGCAAGTATCTGGCCGATGACTACACGTCGCAGGGTGCGTCCGCGGTCTACAACGTGCAGCTCTGGTCCACCGAGGCGCAGGAGACAATCGATGCAGCCGGGCGGTTCCTAGCGGAGCTTGGGGAGCAGCGTCCTGTCTCCTATCTGAACGCGACGCCGAGGGTGCCACCTCCGGTGTTCGCAAGCTGGGTCAGCCTTAGAGGGTCTGAGCTTACGATGCGTCTCCGCGCGCTCGAGGATGTGTCCGGACTCGATATCACGGCGGTTGCATGGTCTGCGCCCAACCCCACGCCCGAGGTGCTGGTCACCAGTATCGCGTCAGTCCGGGGTTCGGAGCTTGTTTCCATCGATCTCAGTGCGGTCGTGTCCAATCCTTCTGACGTTGAGGTGCAGTTCCACACGGGCGGGCAGAGAGTCGATCAGGTCTTCACGAGCTTCAACGCGTTCGGCGACGGGGCATCGAACTGGCTGCCGTTTGCGAGTAGTGACGGCTCTACGGTTTCGCTTGAGCCCACGACGCCGCCTCCGCTGGTCGCTCCGGTGCCTGGCGGAGAGGCTCGACTGAGTTCCTCAACTGTTCGGATCGAGGCGAGCCTGGCCGGTGCTTCGAGCTTCGTTGGGATGTACACCGAGGTCCTGTTGGCGATCACGAGAAACCGTAGAAATCTGATCATCTAGCCGTGGTCGCGCGCGAGTGCTGGTTTCTCGTCAGAACGGCGAATCGGTGTCGGTCGGATCGGTGTCGAGTTCGCGATCGAGAGCCGCGAGGTAGTGTCT
>JAAETT010000382.1 GCA_024228115.1 bacterium | reverse complement strand
TTCTACAGCTACACATGTATTAGGTGAATCTTTAATAGTCACGATAGTACAGCCGATTAAGTGACAAATAAGAACAAATCCAATTAACGCTTGATACCTAGACATAGCAATTCCCTCTAAATCCATGAGGGAATACTATAAACATGAGGGAGGTTTGACGAGGGATTAATGGTGGCTAGCTAGCCGTGCCAGCCCCCTCAAGCTGACTTGATTAGTATAGCTTTGTTTTGCACGTAAAAATAGCATACTATAAATATCTTTCTATAATCTTGCTAGTAAACTTTAATAAATAATAAAGCGCTGTGTAAGTTAATACAACAGCGCCTATAGTCAAGATTAGCCCTAAAGCTAGCAACGCTTACTCTCTACAACATCACGAACGTGCTTGTCAAAATCATCACGCTCTTGCTTCTCTTCGTTGTGGATAACCTGTGCATCTTCTTGTGCTTTGGCATTTAAACGAGTTTCTTTCTCAATAGACAACCTAGCCAATAACAACCTAGCTTCACCCATGGCATTAGTTAAATCTTCAAAGCCAATATCATGAATATTAATCGTAGTTGCTGCGTTTCTAACTATACGAGTGGCTATCATGCTGCTTTACCTGCACGTAATTTACGAAGCTTCATAGCCTTAGCTTGTATTTCTTGGTGTCGTGGGTGCATCGTATTCCAGTAAGGCCCTTCTTTGTTGCTCATGATTTCATCTAGTTGAGCAGTAGCTTCACTAGGAGTCATAACTTGATTTCCGCCAACATCTTCAACAGCCTGTGAACCTTCGCCGCCGCTCATTTTTTGCGATAAAGAATGGAACCAACGTAATGAGTCACCGTCAATATTACCCGACTTAGCCAACTCGATAACGCTATCAGGTGCACCAGTAGCTTCTAGCAATGCAATAGCTTTAGAACTGTTTTGGTCAAATGCTGCGCCCCATTCTTTCTCTACTACACCACGACTTTCAGCTTGTTGTGTTTGTTGTGATTCTAAGGCAGTCGCGTCTAATTGAGCAACTGATTGAACCAATGATTCAAATTGCTTGTTAGTCATGTTTGCATTTAATGCCATATCGCGCAAATGGTCATAATTGCCTTCTGTGCCTTCTGGTACTGTGTA
>JAAETT010000381.1 GCA_024228115.1 bacterium | reverse complement strand
TCAGCGAACCCAGCTAGGGAGATGGCCTTCTGTAGCACGGAGCGGAAGGGGTCCTCCATAGCCTCGCCGCACTTCGCAGCGAACTCCGGGTCCCGCGCCTGCTCAGCCCTCAGTGCGGTGGTGGCAGTCTTACCAGTGATGAGGAAGCAGATATCCTGGCCTGACATGCCCATCTGGTAGTACTCAATCACCCGGCGCTGTGTCTCGGGGTTCTGAAAGCGTCTCACTTCGCCCGCCGCTTGGTGCGGTCCAGCTGGAGCACGTTGTCCACGGCTGGGCGAGTTGCTTCTTCCTGGATCTGCCGCATGGCCTCGGTGAACACCACGTCCAGCACCTTGATCGATGCGGTGATCACGGCTTTGGTGTGGGCTGACTCGGGGCTGGTCTCCCAGGTAGGGAAGACTTTGGTGAGCACACTTCGTGCCCGGGTGGAGTAGTCCTCGTCGGGATGCACGTCCTTGATGAAGACGTTGCAGACGTAGGTGAACTCCTTGGCCAGGGCCACTGCCCCCTCAAGGGTGTACTTCTCTTGTTCCGTCAGGTGGTCGGTGTCGAACTGCACGGCGTGGCTAGCTCCCTGCTAGGTAGGGGATGAGGGTGAGGGGTAGGACCCAGAACAGGCCCCAGTACATGAGGGCATCCTTCATGGGTCTCGCCTCGTAGGTGTGTGCGAGACCAGGTGGAACTCCTTGTCCCCACTGGGGGTGCTGAGTACGTGGTACTCGAGCCAGCGGTGCATCCGGGCAGATGTGAAGACGTGGATCACGTCACCTGGTCGGGCGTGGGTCTTGGCATAGAACCAATCCTGGTT
>JAAETT010000380.1 GCA_024228115.1 bacterium | reverse complement strand
GTCAAGTCAATCCGATACCGCTTCTTCGACATACGGGCCCCATGAATCGGCCCGCGACACGGCGAGAACCGATTGGCTGCGGGGGACGCAGTGCTTAGCATGACAACACTTCCGCCTTTGGTCGATACAAGGGACTAGGCGACCGCCAACGATTGCGTGGCGGACACGAACTGTCATGGGCGTCTACTCGAAGGGTAGGGCTCTAAGTAGCTCTTTCATAACCACTTTGTGACAGACCAACAAGACGGTGAAATCTGACCGCGAAAGGCCGTAGCCTTCGACCTTATGTGTCAGATGCCGAGGGCGTTTTCGGCCGCCGGTCGGAGCTCGTTTGAACGGAGCGAGCCGTTCGAGCCGACCATCAAGTCCATAAGGTCCGATATGGGCTAGTTCAAGGCGAAGGACCTCGCCGCAACCAGAATGGCGCCACGCATCTCGGTTCAACTACGTGAAGCTCAGAGAGCCGTTCAGCGCCTTGAGCACGCCCAGCCCCAATCGAGGGCGTTGGTGCCAGCAGGACGAACCAAGACGGTTTGCTTCTTCTCCTCAGGCCGCATTTGACCGGCCGGGCCGAGAGTCGCGAAGCCACTTCGTTCCGAGTCGCGGGTAGGCTCCCATCTAGTTGTACTATGTTGCCTTGCACGCGGGGCTAGATAGACCCGCATGGAAGGGTGGGGATAGAGATGCGTACGATATCACGGTGCTTGGTGTTGATGGGCTTCGGTCTAGTGGTAGTTGCCGGGTCAGCGCCAGCGGTTCGTGCGGCGAGTATTTCTGTCCTGCCAAGCACGGGGATGTCCCAGAACCGGTTGATTTTCTGAGAGTTTGAGAGCGGCGGCTCCTTCGCCCTCCGTGTATTACGGAGGGGGTCACTACACCAAGAAGGATCCGCCACCTTGACCAAGCATGCCATGTAGTCCGATCATCTCCAACTCG
>JAAETT010000379.1 GCA_024228115.1 bacterium | reverse complement strand
GTGGCGACCCAGCCGCTCGACCTGGCGCTGCACGGTGGAGTGGGAGACACCGAACTCCTGCGCGATCTGGCGAAAGCCACTGCAGGCGCGAGTCCGGAAGAAGAGGGTCCGAAGCAGGTCGCGGTGCCTGAGCCAGTAGGTCAGAGAGAAGGTCTGTGAACTGAAGGACCGGTCACAATGTTGACAGAGGTACCGCTGGACCCGGTCGCCGTCGCTCGATCGGGAGAAGAAGCCCTTCTTCTTGAAGCGCCAAGTGTCTGGATTCGCGTGAGAATCACAGTCGGAGAACGGACAATGCGGAGGAGAACCAGCAACTCGAGAGTTCGACATGCCTGCCTTCCAAGGCAGCTTTCATGCCGGCCCCATTCCTCGCTCCACAACTCAAGCTATGTGGTGCTCGAAGGGGTTCTCTTCGTGCAGTTCGTCGGGTTCGGTGGAGGGCGACAACGACGCACTGGTATCCGAGAGCGATCGGCGTGCGTTTCAGGGAGTACCGACTGGCCCCGTACTTGTTTCCCTCGAGCACGATCGTGGCGAATGGAGCCGGTCGCTCCATAGGGTCTACGGACCCTCGGCAATCCGGGATGCGATCCGGAACACCCGCTCATCGGCCAGGAGCGCCCACGGGTCGCCTGCCTCGAGCTGGGCCAGGACCTGAGGGTCGTTGGTGAGTTCCTGTAGTTCCGGGTCGGCTCGGAGCGCCCGGAGCCTCGGCCCCAGGTCCTCGAGGACCTCGAGCATTTCACTGCTGAACGCTTCCGGACTGTCGGCCGCCTCGGCGCTGATGGCTCCCAGATCGGCCAGCTGGTGGCGGAGTTCCCGGTCGTGGACGAGTTGCTGGAAAGCGGGCCGATGGACGGCGTTATGTGCCTGCTCCTGCTCCACGTACATCCAGAACGCGCTATCGGATTGGAGCGCGCGCAGCGCGGGATCGCTTGCGACGGATTGCACGACACGAAGCGAGGTGTTGGGCCGTGCCACGATTCGCCCGGCCACCCGTCCCGAGTTGCCGCCCAAAGCTGCCCCTACCGCATTCTCGATCGCGAGACTGGCCACGCCTGCGACCCGCGAATCTTTCGTCTCGGGAACCGCGGCGAGCCGCGGATCTTCGGTCATCTCCCGTGCTGCATCGAGCCAGGTCGCCAGGAGCGCAAGGAGGATCACGACCAGTGCGCCGCGCGCACCACCTAGCAAGCCGCCTCCCAGCCGATCGAGAAGATCCCGGCCAGCGACGCGGGCGCGCTCTCTATCAGCCCGGCGAAGGGGGATGGTGAGAACCGAGAACACGAGGAGGGTGCCGAGAAATCCTGCCGTGCCGACCACGGGAGTCGCCACGAGTGCGGTCAGTCCGAAGCTCTCGGCGACGATCGGTGCCAGATGCTTGGCGGCAAAGACCGCATTCACGTAGCCCAGCACGAGCGATACGAGCCCGAGCCCGGACGGAATGAGGCCGCGCCACATGCCGAGGAGAACGAACACACCGAGCACGCTCATGGCGATCAGATCGATGCCCATCCCACGCTCATCGACCGGCCGAGCGACCCGCTTGACGGCCGGCATGTGCCCAGCCCCGGTGATTCTCCGTCACGCACGAGGAGCGACGCGGACTATGAAACAGGCGAACGGCGGCCAGGTTTGTCGTGGGTAGCGGCGAGATGCGCGCCGAGGCGCTCGAGCATTGCCTGGTGGGCCGCCTGGGCCTGGTGTCGAACCCAGCTGCAGAGAGGGCCGGGCGCAGTCAGGCGGCAGGATTCGCTCAATCGGGTTCCACTCGGCGTCTTCGTCAGATGGTAGGTGGTGTCGAGGCGAATTCTCGGGAATTGCTCCGCTGTTCCGCGAATCTCGCTGGAGGACACGGCCCGGATCGTCGCGGTGTAGGCCGCCCGTATTCGTATCGGGCCGATCGGGATTCGATCGATGACCCGATAGCGCCGGGCTTGCGGTTGCTCGGGGTCGGGCTTGAGATCCTTGATCTCTTCGATCAACGGATGGAGGATGCGCAGGGCGTGGAGGTCACTGAGGAGGTCATGCACCCGTTCCGGTTCGGCCGCGATGTCGACCGAGATCGTGAAGCATGCCGTTGCCACGGCTAGGTGCCGATCGCCTCGAGCTCTTCCCAGCGCGCGTAGGCATGCTCGAGCAGGTCGACGAGCTCCTGCAAGCGTGTCGTTGATTGCGCGATGGCCTCGCCTTCCGATTTGTAGAACGATGGATCGGCCATCTTCTCTTCGATCGCGCGCTTCTCCGTCTCGAACGTTTCGATTCGAGATGGCATGGCTTCGAGTTCGGTCTTCTCCTTGTAGGAGAGCTTGCGGCTTCGAGTCGTCTCCGAGCGGACCTTCGCCGGGGCTTGTTTCACCTCCTGTGGTGTTTCGCGGGAAGCTGTCATCCGTAGCCAGTCGCGGTAGCCACCGACGTATTCATTCAGTTCCCCGTTGCCCTCGAAGACGAACGTCGACGTGACGACGTTGTCGAGGAACGCGCGATCGTGGCTGACGAGGAGAAGCGTTCCCTGGAATTCGAGTAGCAGTTCCTCGAGGAGCTCGAGTGTTTCGAGATCGAGGTCATTCGTCGGCTCGTCGAGCACCAGCACGTTGCACGGCCTTGCGAGCAGCCGGGCGAGCTGGAGGCGGCTGCGCTCTCCGCCGGAGAGCCGTGTGATGGGTCCCCGCACCTGCTCGGGTGTGAACAGGAAAGCTCCGAGGTAGCCCATCACGTGCTGCGCCTTGCCGCCCACGGTGACGATTTCTCCATCGTCGCAGACGTTCTCCTGCACGGTTTTCGTCTCGTCGAGCACCGAATGGAGCTGGTCGAAACGGGCCACGGCGAACTTCGTTCCGTGCAGGACGCTGCCCTCGTCGGGTTCCAGCTCCTTCAGCAGGATCTGCAGGAGTGTCGTCTTCCCGCATCCGTTCGGACCGAGGATGCCGATCCGATCGCCGCGCTGGATCTCGCAGGAGAAACCGTCGAACAATGCCTGGCCCTGATAGCCGTGATGCAACTCCTCCGCCCGGATCACGACTTTTCCGCTGCGCTCCGCCTCCTGGACCTGGGCTCGGACGCGTCCGACCTCTTCTCGTCGGCCGGCGCGCTGTTTGCGCATCTCTTCGAGGGCGCGCACGCGGCCCATGTTGCGCGTGCGACGGGCCTTGAGGCCGCGCCGCACCCACGTCTCTTCGCGGGCCAGCAGCTTGTCGAATTGGGCATTGGCGTTCAGCTCGGCCTCCAGCCGCGCGTCGCGCCGCTCGAGATAGGTCTCGTAGTCGCAGTCGTAGCTGCGCAGGACGCCGCGGTCGAGATCGACGATCCGGGTGGCGAGGCTCTGCAGGAACGTGCGGTCATGGGTGACGAAGACGAGCGCGCCCGCTCGTCGCTGCAGGAATTCCTCCAGTCCGCGGATGGCTTCGACGTCGAGATGGTTCGTCGGCTCATCGAGCAACAAGACGTCCGGGTTCATGACCAGTGCCCGGGCGAGCATCACGCGCCGCTTGGAGCCCGCCGACATCGCGGCCACTGCCGCGTCGCCCTGGAGGCCGAGTTGGGTCACGACCTGTTGGATGCGGCTCTCGGCTTCCCACGCTTCGAGTGGCGGCCCGCTGGCCAGGGCGGATTCGAGCTGTGTCGTGACCGTGCCCTCCATGGCACGCGGCACTTCCTGCTCCAGCCCTGCCACCCGGACGCCTCGGCGCAGGGAGAGTTCGCCTTCGTCGGGCACGAGCGCTCCGCCGAGGATCCGCAACAAGGTCGATTTTCCGCAGCCGTTGCGTCCGAGGAGCCCTACGCGTTGCCCCTCCTCGATCGCGAGATCGATGCCGTCGAGGAGCACCGGCCCCCCGAACGAAACGCTGACCTTCCTGCAAACGAGTTCCGCCACCGGGTCACCCTAACGAAAGGCGCGCAGAAAGGCGGCTCAGAGAGGCAGAAGGGCGGGGTCGTTGATCTGGCGCTGCTTGAGCTTGCCGCCTTCGTAGATCGACCGGATGTCGATCTGTCCGTCGCCGTTCTTGTCTTCGCCGCGCTCTTTCAGCAGCAGGCGTCCGGCAATCTGCTCGTAGGTTTCGAAGACATCCGGTTTGCCGTCTCCGGTCGTATCCTTCTCGATCCGGTCGACGATTTCCTGCCGGGCAAAGACCTTGTAATGCGTCCACGTATCGGTCTGGCCGTCGTTCTTCGTGTCCTCTTCGGAGACGGTGAGCTGGCCGCCCGCATATCGGAGGATTCGATCGGGTGTTCCATTGCCGGTGGTATCGTGGCGTTCCTCGAACAGAGCGCCCTCCCGGTACAGGTAGAAGGCGTCCTTCGTGCCATCGCCATCCCGATCGACTTCGCGAAGGCTCGCGAGGCCGTTGCTGCCGAACTGCAGCCACTCGTCCGGTTGTCCGTCGCCGTCGTTGTCTCGCCGGGTCTCCTGGATGGAGCCCCCATTGAAGATCGTCCAGGAGTCGACGTTGCCGTCGTAGTCCCGATCGAGCTCGACGCGAATCAGCGCACCCGTCGTTTCATCGAAGAAGCGCAGCTCCTCTGGCGCGCCGTCGCGATCGGCATCGAGCGAGCGCACCTTCATCGAGCGGTCGTCCTCCTGGCGCCTGGATTCGTCGAAGATCGAGGCCGGGAGATCCCTCAGGCCCTCTGCTTTGGGAGCCCTGCGCGTTTCGGTCGCTCTGCGCTCGAGATCCTCGTCGGTGGTTTCGAGGCCCTGGGCCTCCGCTTCTCGCAACGTTTCGTCGCGATCGATGCGTTTGAGAATCTGCTCTTGCCGCTCGAGTTCGGCCTGGATTTCGTCTTCGAGCGAGCCCTGACGCGCAATCTCCTGGTCGATCTCGGCTTCGAGATCTGCTTCGTCGGCGGCATCCGAACCGCGCGGATGGCGGCCGCCGCCCCGGGAGCCGCCCGAGCCGCCTTGAGAGAGGGGGACTTCGCCGGTGATCGCGCCGTACAGAAGGAGACTTACGCCGCCCACGGCTGCGCCAATGGGCCCGGCCTGGGCGCCGACAATGGCACCGATCAACATCCCTTCCATCGCGCTCTGGGCTCGCTTGCCCGACGTGGGAGAATCGTCGGCATCGTCTGCCTTCGCGCTGACATCGGCCGGCGGGCTCGGAGGGGCTTCGGGTTGCGGGTTCACGTCCGCTCCCGCGGTCGTTTCTGCGCCCGGATTCGGAGCCGGGTCGGAAGCGGCGACATCCGGGCCGCCGCCTGTCGATGCGCAGCCCAGCGCCAGCGCCAAGGCGAGTAGCGCGGAGAGCCAGGAGCGGTTGGGCCGGGCGGCGTGATGCAGGCGCATGGGGTCCCCAATCCTACTCGTGGTGGGGGGGAACGCAAAGCACCAAAGGGCTCGGATTTCGGCCTCCACGCGACGCAATGCGGCAATGGATGCAACTCTGAGCATGTCCAGTGTCCACGGTCGGGAACATGAAAACATTTTCAATATCAGCTAGTTGACAGCTTTTTTGCTTGTTCCTGATTCGGGGGCCTTCCACCGCGTGCCGCTGGCGGCGCCTCTCGTCCGGGCTACGCTAACGCGGTGCATCGAATCGGCGTGATGAGGGTCATTTGCTTGCATCGAACGCCGCCGTGCTGAGGTCGTTGTAGTAGCAGCGGCGGCTTGTCGATGAGCTGCTTCTCAGGAGGCGATCGTGGGTCTCACGTTGATTCGCAAGAGCACCGGAACCCGGCCGAAGGCCAACCCCAAGGTTGCCCTGGTCCTGGCGGGCGGTGCGGTTTCCGGTGGAGCGTTCAAGGTCGGCGGGCTGAAGGCGCTCGACGACTACTTCGTCGATCGGAAGATCACGGATCTCGATACCTACGTCGGGCTCTCGGCCGGCTCGATCCTGGCCGTCTCTCTGGCAGGTGGCGTGAAGCCCGACGAGATGATCAAGGTGATCGAAGGGACGAGCACGAAGCTCAATCAGCTCGCGCCCCATCATTTCTACAATCCGAACCTGGGCGAGTTCATCAACCGTCCGGCGCGGTTCCTGGTTGATCTACTCACCTACACGCCTAGCGTTGCGGTGGAGTTGGCCAGGCAGATCCCCGACCTCCCCGGTGTCGTCGGGCCCTCGCTGCGCGCCCTCGTAGACAAGCCCAGCTACACCCGGCTCGAAGAGCTGGTGATGAGGATGATGGAGCATGTTTCGCCCAAGCGCGAAGTTCCGTCGCTGACGAATCTCGTGCCGACGGGGTTGTTCGATACCAGTGGCCTCGAACGGTGGTTGAGCGGAAGCCTCGAGAAGATGGGCGTTTCGAACGATTTTCGCGCTTTCGAGAGTGATCTCGGGAAGAGGCTCTACATCGCGGCATGCGATCTCGATTCCGCCGAACGGGTCATCTTCGGCCCCGACGAAAAATCCGATGTTTCGGTCTCCAAGGCGGTGCAGGCTTCGGTCGCGCTTCCGCTCTTCTACCGTCCTGCGCGCATCGGCGGTGTCGACTACATCGATGGCGGCATTCGCAATACCGCCAATATCGACGTGGCCATCGAGAAGGGTGCGGATCTGATCATCTGTTACAACCCGTTTCGCCCGTTTCACAATCGCCTTTCGGAACCCGGTGAGGACGAACACTTCGTGGCCGGGGGGCCGCTCGCCGATGGCGGTATGTTGAACGTGATCAACCAGGTCTTCCGCACGCTGCTCCACTCGCGTCTGCGTTCCGCCCTGCAACGTTATTTGAGCGATACGCGCTTCAAGGGGGATATCGTTCTGCTCGAGCCGCGAGAGAATGATGCGGAATTCTTCGGCATGAACCCGCTTGCCTTCTGGAAGCGCGCCGATGCGATCCGCGAAGGCTTCGAATCCGCGTGCATCTCGATCGAGAGCAACTACGATGAGCTTTCCGCGGTGCTGGGGCGCTACGGGCTCGAGATGAATCGGAGTACGGCGCGGCGGCGTGCGAGCCGCCTCCGGGCTGCCCGCGGTTGGCGAGTCAGCCGAACCGAAACACCGCAAGCGGGCGCGCGAAGCCCCAAGCTCAAGGTCGTCGGGGCCTGAACCTTCGGGGCCGTCGGACGACTCCCCCTCTGACTTGACCCCCGGGGGATCTTCGCTATCCTGTCGACTTCTCGTGCCAGTCGCCCGCGGGGCTTCACGTCCTTCGAGGCCGCGGCAGAGACCCTCCCTGCATGTGTACCCTTTTGGTTCTCCACCGCTGCTTCCCGGAAGCACCGCTCGTGATCGCCGCCAACCGGGACGAGGCGCACGATCGGCCGGCAGAGGGCCCCGGTTTGCGCCCGCACCGGGGGCGGATCCTGCTGGCGCCGCGAGACCTTCGTGAGGGCGGAACGTGGCTGGGATGGAATGACGCGGGGATGTTCGCTGCCCTCACGAATCGGCCCACGAAGGCTCCTGATCCGCAACGCCGCTCCCGGGGTCATCTCGTCTCGGACGTGCTGGCGGAGGCCAGCGCCAAGGAGGCGATGGAGCACCTGGTCGGGCTCGAGCGCGACCTCCACAACCCCTGCAACGTCTTCGTGGCCGATGCCCTTGCGGCCTACACGATCGTGCTCGATGGGCGCGCGCGGGTTCGAGAGCTGGCACCTGGTGCGCATGTGATCGGCAACGCAGATCCGAATGATCGGTCCCACCCGAAGGTCGGCCGTCTGATGGGTGAGCTCGAGATGGTGGCCGAAGGCGGAGCAGAGGGCGTAACGGAACGACTTGCGCACGTCCTGCGCATGCATGGGCCGCGAGACGACACTCGAAGCCCCCTCGAGGCCACTTGTATTCATGCGGGCCCCTATGGGACCCGCAGTTCGACGCTGTTCGTGCGCGGCCGCAGACGCCATGAGGATCGTCTCCTCTATGCGGACGGCGCTCCGTGCACGACGAATTACGAAGACATGACCCCGTTCCTGGGTGAGCTGGACCGAACGGCCGGCACGATCTCGGGAGCCTAGATGAGGAATCCGTCTTGAGACGAATCGGCAGCAACATTCGAAAGCAGAACGCGGACGACAGACAGAACCGCATCATCAAGAACATCATCCGCTACTCGGACGAAGAGAAGCCGAAGAACGAGTATCCGAAGAAGATCGTTTCTCCGTCGCGGCCTTCCGGGTGCTGCACCGAAGAGAACAAGACGTCTGTCGGGCAGGTTCGCGAGGTCGACGGATTCAAGTTCTGCTACCGCGTCTGTGATACTTGCGGACACGCCGTGCGTTACTTCTACCCGGCTGTCGAGAGCACGAGCAATGCGGTCAAGAACTACCGCTCGTGGAAGAAGTACATGGCGCAATAGCCGCCCGGCGGTTTGCATGGAACCAACACGAGACGGTCCGGGTAACGGGCCGTCTCGTTTTCTTTGGGAGCGACGGGTGGGCGACATGACCGGGCAGGAGGCTGAGGCCTGGCTGGCCGGGCTGATCAACGTCGAGCGGCTCCCCGATCGCCGGCGTGCCCGGTTTTCGTTGGGGCCCGTGAAACGCCTGCTCCAGGAGTTGGGAAATCCCCAGGATGGCCTGTGCATCCTCCACATCGCCGGATCCAAGGGGAAGGGCTCGACCGCACTCTACGCAGAGGCTTTGGTGCGCGCTGCCGGGCTCTCCGTGGGAACGTTTACGTCGCCCCATCTCCTGAGCTGGACGGAGCGCTTCAGGATCGACCTCGTACCCGTGACCGGAGATCGGCTCGGAGCTGCCGTCTCGAGACTGCGTCCCATCGTCGAGAAGCTGCGATTGGAACCGGATGCACCGAGCTTCTTCGATGCCACGACGGCCGCCGCGCTTCTCCTCTTCGCCGAGGCGAAGGTGGATGTGGCCATCCTCGAAGTTGGTCTTGGTGGGCGCCTCGACTCCACCAACATCGTCGAGCCCACCGTCACCTGTATCACCAGCATCGAGCTGGAGCATACGGAGATCCTGGGTTCGACCCTGGCTGCGATCGCGAAAGAAAAGGCAGGCATCGCCAAGCCCGGCGTTCCGTTGGTGATGGGTCCACTTCCTGATGAAGCCAAGGAAGTAGTTCGAGCACGTTGCGCCGAAATCGGGGCGCCGCTGGTGGAATTCGGGCGCGACTTCCGTGTCGACGTCGAGGAAGGAGCGGGCCCATTTGTGACCGTGCAGGTTCGCGACGGTGAGCACCACGTGCACGCACGCCTCGGGGCGCCCGGCGCACATCAAGCAGCGAATGCTGCACTGGCTCTCGCATGCGCCCGGCGGCTGGGTGTCGTTTCGGGAGGGCAGTTGGCCGCCGATGCGCCGAAGGTGTTGGGGGCGCTGCACCTGCCGGCGCGGGTCGAGATTCTCAGCGAGAAGCCGTGGATCGTCGTGGATGCGGCACATACGGTTGCTTCCGCCCGGGCCCTGGCAGCGACGCTCTCCCGTCTCTCTCATCGCCGCGGCTTCTTCGTCCTCTCCGTTTCGACGGGAAAGGATCTTGCGGGGATCGCCGAGGCCATTCTTCCTTTCGCAGCAAGCGTGATCGCGACCCAGGCCGAACCCGTCCGCTCCATGCCGGCGGATGAACTCGCCGATGCTGTTCGAGCCCTGGCGCCTGGGGTCGAAGTGCAGGCCGTGAGTGACGCACATCGCGCCCTCGAACTCGCCAGGGCGGAAACGGCCCCGGACGATCTGCTGTGTGCAACGGGTTCGATCTACCTGGCTGGCATCGCGCGGGCGGTGTTGGGAGGGAGCGTGGCGTGAGCGAAACCCTCCCGCCGCGCCATGACGCCGACGAGCGCGAGGCCCGCTTCCATGCGCAAGCCGAGCGAGACCTGACGCGCAACTATCTGGCGCACCTGGCCCACGGAATGCTAGGTCAGACCGGTTTCCGGCTGATCCAGGTGCCAACGTTCATCCCCGTCTACGTGGAGCTGATCTCCGGATCACCCATCGCGGTGGGAGCGGCCCGGGCCTTCCAGTCCTTCGGCATGTTCCTTTCGCCGATCCTTGGGGCGACGATCATCGAGCACCGGCGACGGGTGTTGCCGATGGGTTTCTGGATCGGCGGCCTCATGCGCGTGCAGGTCCTGGGCCTGGCCCTCGCCGGGTTCTTCCTCTCCGGGCTGCCGGAACTCGTGGCCGTCTTCGGTTTCCTGGCGTTGTTCGGTTTCTTCATGGGGATGCAGGGGGTGATCTTCAGCACCCTGGTGTCCAAGGTGATCCCGGTCGGTCGTCGCGGTCGATTGATGGGCCTGCGAAACGCGTTGGCAGGGCTCACCGCGGGTGCCGTCGGCGGACTGGGTGGCTGGCTCGTCGAGACGAATGCTCTGGGGAATGGCTACGCCACGACGTTCTTGCTTGCCTTCGCGCTGACGGCTCTGGGCCTCTCGATGCTCGCATTCATCCGGGAGCCGGAATCTCCCAGTGTTCGGGCCGCCAGCGGCTTCCGCAGCCGCCTTTCGGAATTGCCCGCACTGCTGCGCAGCGATCCGGAGTTCACCCGCTACTTCCTTGCCCGGGCGCTGGCCACGATGGGCCGCATGTCCGTGCCGTTCTACGTGCTCTACGCAGATCCGGGCCCCGCGCTCCTCGGCCCGTTGACGATCGCGTTCATCCTGTCCTGGAGCATGGGCAATCTGGCGTGGGGAGAAATCGCCGATCGCATTGGCTTCCGCGCGGTCTTCATTGCCTCACTCCTCCTCTGGGTGATGGCAGCGTTGGCACTGATGTTCGCGGGCGATTCGGCCATGGTGCTGGTGTTGATCATGGTCGGCCTCGGAACAGGTTTCGGAGGCTTCCAGATGTCCTCCCAGAACCTGGTGCTCGAATTCGGAAGCCGCGAGAACCTTCCGATGCGCATCGCGGTTGCCAATGCTGCCAGCGAGCTCGTCGGTGCGATCGGGCCCCTGGTGGGCGGAGTGCTCGCCGCCACGGTCTCGTATGAGGCCGTATTCTGGACAGGCATGGCGTTTCAACTTGCTGCCGTGGGTTGGGTGCTGAGGGCCGTACCCGAGCCGCGCAAACGGAGTTGAGTTCAGGCATTCCCCCGCGCACGGGATGGCGGTCTCCAACTCACGCGGCCTGAAGCGGGCTCGAGCGTGTCGTGTCCGCAACGACGAAGCGCCCGGGTCGGCACCTCGTGCGAACACGAGGGGAGGGGTTGCCGGCCCGGGCGCAAAGAATTTGGCGTCGCTGGAGGTAGACAAAGCAAGGCGTGTGCCACCGCTGAGGGCTTGGGCCCACGGCAGTGAGGTCACGCTCCGAAACGGCGTGGTTAGCCGTTCGAGCTGCGCACCCACGGAGTCCCGGGTCGGAATGGGCGATGGGAGGTCGGTGACACAATTTGGGTCACCCGCAAACCTCAGCGTCCGGATTCTGCGCACCGTTTGCCGATGAGTTGCCCTGCTATGTGCCCCAGTGCGATCCCACCTTCGCCGTCAGGCCCTCGGGCGTCGCAGTACAGGGATGTCTTCTTGCGAGGCACTCATCGGTTCGAACTCCGTGCTCCCATTTGAACCCTGGCGCCCTACGACGCGACTCATGTAGCGAGCGCCACGAACGGCCGATGGAGATTGGGATGCCGACGTCGAGCAACGGAGATCCCAAACGACTGCTGGCCGGAGCCGCGGCGGCGATCCTGTTGATGCTCTGCGTGCCCGGTACTGCCGGAGCCGGTCAAGAAAGCTGCCGAGATGCGGCGCGCTTCGAAGACGAGCCGTGTCGCGGGCGCAAGCTCCGGCCGCAGGAGATCGAGGCCTTTCTGACGCGTCCGACGCGCTCCCAATGGGAGGCTCAGCTCGAACTCGGCTGGGGAGGCTCGGATGGGTCTACGGCCGCGTCTGATTCGATTGGCGGTGTGGCGATCGGGGCGACCAGTCGAAGACATGCAGATATCGATCTGCCCGCGAATCGGCACGACTGGTACTACGAGCTGGGCCGGACCTTCGATCTTGGAGGCCAGTTCAGGAAGGCGGCCGACGATGCCTTCCGGGACATGTGCCTGAAGCGAATCGAGCATCTCTCGGGCTGGCGCGGCTTGCTGGCACGATCGAATGTGATCGGCCGCTACGCGATCCTGCGTGTAGCCGGTTTCGGTGCCTGGTGGGCACACCCTGGTCCGGTCACACCGGAGGGCCCTGCTCCGTCGCGCATCGCCGCGGGGGGCCAATAGCGAGACGCGGCTCGGGACGAGGAATCGATCCGTTGCCGCGGGTGTTGGGATTCTCCCGGCTGATGCCGCCATCACATACTGCGCAGCAGACTCACCGCCGCGGCGAGGTGCTCGGGTGTCGTTCCGCAACATCCGCCGACGATGGCGGCGCCGGCCGAGTTGCTCTCAGGCAACCACGCTAGAGAGCACCGCAGAATTGAGTAACAACCCTCTCCGACGGAGAACTCTGTCACTCTGAAACGCGAGACTCTCTGTCTATAGGAGAAAGAAGCCCCGTTTTCACGCGATGCCCGATAACTCCGAACTATGTCAACTTGCCGTGTAGTACCCAAGTAGAAATGTCCGGTTTCTCCAAAGTAGAAATGTCCGCTTTTTCCAGTCGCCCGGGGTACCCCCGCGGGCATGGAGACAGTGAGCATGAGCTACGAGGAACTGGATCGCGTGGGCGTGATTGAGCGC
>JAAETT010000378.1 GCA_024228115.1 bacterium | reverse complement strand
TGACAGTCTGTGCGGTAGTATCCGGCTTCATGAAGGGGCCCTTGTTGAGGGGAAACGCGTGTCGCAACACGTTTCTACCGCAACTGGGGCCTTCTTCAATTCAGGAACGCGACTTCTTCATGAATTATTCGGGCTAGAGGGCCTTGATCTCGTGCATCTCCAATGCCATTTCGGCATGGATACCCTGGCCTGCGCTCGGCGCGGAGCCCGGGTTACGGGCCTCGATATCTCGGAAGCGGGGATCGCTGCTGCGCAGAAGCTGGCTGCCGAGATCGAGATCCCTTCGCGATTCGTCGTTGCGAATGTCTACGACGCCGTCGAAGCATTGGGTCAGACCTACGATGTCGTCTACACGGGCCGCGGCGCACTCAATTGGCTGCCGGATATTGGCCGCTGGGCGAAGGTGGTTCACGCGTTGTTGCGGCCCGGTGGTTTTCTCTACTTGAACGAGTTCCATCCGGTGACCGACATGATGGCCGACGACTCCTTCGAGATCGAGTACGACTACTTCGGTCGGGCCGAGGGCTACTGCTTCGATGACGGACTCACCTATACGGAAACCGGCGAACGAACGGATCACACGGATTCCCATGAATGGATCCATCCGACGAGCGCGGTGATCACGGCATTGCTCGACGTCGGGCTTCGGATCGAGCTCTTCCGGGAGCACGAGTTCTCGGCCTTCGGACGCTTCCCTTTCCTCGAAAGAGAGGAGGATGGGATCCGGCGCATCTACCGCATGCCCGAAGGCAAACCGCGGCTTCCGTTCATGTACTCGATTCGCGCGAGGAAGTAGGGCCCTTCAGCTCGACCGCGTTCCCATCCGGGTCGCGGATGTACATCGAGGGACCGTTTCCCTCAGCGCCGTAGCGTTCGCCGACGTCGCCGGGTTCGATGCCGTGGCTGCGGAGGTGGGCCGCGAGAGCCGCTTCGTCGAAGCTTTCGATACGCAAGGCGAAGTGGTCGACGTTCGGTGCTCCCGGGTCGGGAGCTGCGCCACCCGCGCGGCCCAGGGGCGAATCCAGGGGCACTAGATCGATCAACGCGCTGCCGGCCCGAAGCTGGACCAGCCCCAATGCGTCGGATCGGCGCTCCTCGCTGCAGCCGAGGGCGCCGCAGTAGAAACGGAGTGAAGCCTCGAGATCCTGCACGCGGACGACGACGTGGTCGAGCCCAAGGATCTTCATCGCCTAACCTCGTTTGTAGCTTCGTTCCAGGCCTTGCTTGCGGTGGGAATGCTCGAGCGCGAGCTCGATGAGCCGGTCGAGGAGCGCGGGGTAGGCGAGCCCTGAGGCCTGCCAGAGCTTCGGCACCATCGAGACATCGGTAAAGCCAGGCAGGCTGTTGACTTCGTTCAGCCAGATTTCGTCCGTCTGCTTGTCGATGAAGAAGTCCACGCGCGCCATACCGCGTCCCTCGAGTACCCGGAAGGCATCGAGGGCGAGGGCCTGGAGCCGAGCGGTCAACGCGTCGGAGAGAGGTGCGGGAACCCGGAGTTCGGTGGCTTCATCGACGTACTTCGATTCGTAGTCGTAGAAATCTGCGTGCGGGACGATCTCGCCGGGCACCGAGGCTTCCGGCTCATCGTTGCCGAGTACGGCCACCTCGACTTCCCGGGCGTCGACGCCGATCTCGACGAGGATCTTCTCATCGTAGTGGGCGGCTTCTTCAAGTGCGGGGGGCAGCTGCTCCGCGCTCTCGACCTTCGAGATCCCGACCGAGGATCCCAGGTTGACGGGCTTGACGAAGAGTGGGAGGCCGAGTTCCTGGATCAACGCGCGGCTGGCATCTTCGAGGCGTCCAGCGATCTCGTGGGCGCGGACGCAAACGCCCGGGACGACGGGAAGGCCCGCCGCCGCCAACAGCCGCTTGGCGACATCCTTGTCCATCTGAATTGCAGAACCGAGCACACCCGCACCGACATAGGGCACACCGGCCAACTCGAGGAAGCCCTGGAGCGTGCCATCTTCCCCACCGGTTCCATGCACGATGGGCAGGACGACATCGAGTTCCGCCGCCGTCGCGCCATCCTCGACCGAAACCAGGGTGCGCTGGCCCGGAATCGCCGGGAGTGTGACCTCCTCCTCCTCCAGCACGGCTTCGGGCAGGAGGTCCGGCCCGCCCAGGTGCCAACGTCCCTGCTTGGAGATGGCGATGAGCTGGACGTCGTAGCGGGAGGGATCGAGGGCCTGAAGGATGGACGTGGCCGAGGCGATCGATACCTCGTGCTCGACGGAGCGCCCGCCATAGACGATGCCGACGCGGATCTTGGCCATTCCTACCCCCGGCAGGCGAGCATAGCTTGACCGCCCGGGCTGGCCCCTCCTACTCTGCCGGGGTGTCCATCCCCCCGGAACTGAAGCAGAAAGAGGCCGAACTCGAAGAGCGCCTTCGGGCCGCGGGCCGCGTTCTCGTGGCCTTTTCCGGCGGCGTGGATTCGAGCTATCTGGCCCTGGCCGCGAAGCGGGCGCTCGGCGAGGGGGCGCTGGCGGTGACCGCGGTCTCACCCTCCTATCCCGAGAGCCATCGGAAGATCGCTGACGAAGTAGTGGCGGCCTTCGACATCCCGCATCGCTACATCGATACCCACGAGATGGATAGCGAGGACTACCGCGCCAACCGGCCGGATCGCTGTTACTTCTGCAAGACCGAGCTGTTCGAGGCGCTGGGCCGGATGCGCGACGAGGATGGCTTCGCGGCGGTCGCCTACGGCGTCAACACCGATGACCAGGGCGACTTCCGCCCGGGGCATCGTGCGGCGGACGAGCATGGCGTGCTCTCCCCGTTTCTCGATGTCGAGCTTTCGAAGGCGGAGATCCGGGCGCTCTCCCGCGAGGCCGGGCTGCCTACGGCGGATCTTCCCGCTTCCGCTTGTCTGGCTTCCAGGCTTCCCTACGGGACGAAGGTGACGCCGGAGCGCTTGAAGCAGGTGGAGGAGGGCGAGGAGCGGCTGCGGGCCCTCGGCTTTCGGCAGCTCAGGCTTCGTCATCACGGCCTGGTTGCGCGGGTGGAGATCGATCCGGCGGAGCTTCCGCGGGCGCTCGATCCGGAGATGGCCCGTGCGATCGTCGCGTCGCTCAAGCCCCTGGGCTTCCGTTTCATTTCCCTCGATCTCGAGGGCTACCGGACCGGCGCCTTGAACGAGGTCCTACCGGCGAGCATTCGCTCGTGAGCCGCCCGCCGGCGGTTTCATGCCAGGGCGCGCCTCGCGATCTCGGCCACGATCAGGGCGCGTTCGCCCGGCACGCGATCGGTACGGCCAGGCGCAAGCTGCCGCGTCCGAGCTTCATCGATCGGCTACTGCCGGATCCCCAGGAGCCCGAGATTTGCCTGGGCCGGGACATGCGCCGATACTTCCCTCACCTGTTCGAGCGCACGATCGGCATGGCGCGGGGTTCCGGAGCGAGCGAGCGAGTGCTCTGGAGCCTGCTCGCGCGGCATGCCGAAACGGAGAGCGGCGCGACGATTGCGGCGGTCGGGGCCCCGGCCTGTCTGGTCCGGGCGATCGCCCATCCGCCAACCGATCTGATCGTGCGACGCAGCGAGCCCGGAGAGGGCGACTTCCGTTCGATCGAGCTGGCATTGCCCGGCATCGTCCCGGCGCTGGTCGGTGTGAATGAGCACGGACTGGCGGTCTCGGCGAGTTGGGGATCGGCAGCGCGACATCTCGAGGGAAGGCGAACCAGTGCCGCCCCGGCGCTCCTGCTCGCGCAGGATTGCCTGCAACGTTTCGACGCCCTGGAAGCGGCCCTCGAATGGTGCGGGAGACGCCCTGCAGCCGGCCCCGCAACCCTCGTGTTGGCCGACGCGAAGGGTGCGAGTGCGGCCATCCATGTTCTTGGCGACGAGCGACATGTGCTGTTTCCGAATGACGGCTTGTTGGTCGCGCCGTTCGGAGGCGATCGCGCTCGCCGCATCGAGAAAGCCGCAGCCGCCCAACCCCAACGGGACGCGGCAAGCCTTCACAAGATCCTCGACGAAGCCAACGAACCGAGCCTCACCCGCGTGACCATCGAAGCCGGCACCCCCAGCCTGGGCCTCCGCTACTCCGACGGCGGCACGGAGTGGCTTTCCCTTGACAACTCGATTGTAAACTTCGTCCCCGCTCGTTGAGTTGTTAAGGAAGCCTTGGTGTGGATGAGGCCGTGGGCGGAGTTGGCACTGTTGCTGGCCAACTCGATCCGAACAGCCGGGCGTCGGACGAGTGCAGTTCGCGTGGCTCATCTATAACTATCATGAAATAGGTAGGTCTCTCTCTCGCCTTCAATGAAAATTGGAGCTAGCGTCGCGACATGACGCCGCTCGACACCCGCCCCCCCGGACTATTGTTGCCAAACAAGGAATTGGCTGCACGGTTGGCGGTTTGGATCAAGGTCTGGCCATACTTTGAGATCATCGCATTGTGTGTGCTCTTCAGCTGCTACTTCTACGTCTTCAGTCTTCGAACTCCGTACCACTACGACTCGATCGAGTATCTGAAGGGCGCTCGTGAACTCATTTCTGTAGGTCACTACGAGCAGTTCATTCCGGCTCGCATGGTCAATGCGTGGTTCTATGTCTTGCCTGTCTGGTTGTTCGGAGACGGAGGTCTCAGGGTCACGAACGTGGCAATGTTCACGGCTCTCCTTGCCGCATTCAATTTCCTGGTACGCGGACTCTACGGACGCGAGGTTGCGTTCTGGAGTTGCCTCGCGATGGCTACGATACCCGCAACCATTATCACCGTGACGCATCTGAAGGAGGACTTCAACTCCCTGACGATGCTGGCTCTGGCTGTTCTGTGTTTGATGAAACGCCGGTCGTACCTCTGGACTCTTGTCGCCAGCATCTTTGGAGGTGTCGCGGCTCTCACCAAGGAGCTTCCGCTCGCGCTCTTTCCGGTATTTCTTGTAGCCGCTACTTGGGTCCAATCACGTGATACCACTCTGCAATCCCGACCTGAAAAGGCATCCATGATTCCAATGTTCTGTCGGGTTGCTCTCGGCATTAGTGCCATGGGTGCGACGATGTGGGTATTGGAATCGGACCACGTAGAGTACATGGGAAGGCTAGGTGCGTTAGTTGGCCTCGGGAAACCGGCACCCTTTTCCTCTTCGATCCAGCGCTTTGGTTTTTTGACCTGGTCCCAATCGGTCGGTTGGATGCGGATTCTTCACCTGGCTCTGGTGCCGGCAGTCGTTGTCCTGATTCGCCGCCGCCGAGCACTCCCGCTCCTGTGGCTTGCAATTGGTGTTGGGAGCTATTTTCTGATTGCCACCAACACGGCAGTCCGCGAACGGCATTTCGTGTGGGCATCGTTCTTCCTGCTGCCCACGATTCTCGGACTGTGTTTCGACGCTCTTCGGTGGGTCAGCGAATCGCGATATTCCTTGGCACTCAACGGCAGTACGTGGGCTTTGCGAGTCTTCATAGGCATCCTCGTGATGCTCAACCTGACGGATGCGTATCCGGCGTTGAGCTATCGAGCGATGTTCAACTCACAGCAGCAATATTTCGGTGGCCTGAAAGGTGAATTGCCGGCCAACGCGCTCTTGCTTGGTATGGACAATTGCATCATCGCCTCTCACTATTCGGGCTTGGAATGCTACACGCCCCCAGCGAACTTGAGCACCAAACAATGCAACGAGTTCGTGGAGAAAGTAGTGGCGTGGACGGAATCGCGGCCGGTCTACGGGCTCTACGACCTATTCTCGTATGATGTGGCGACAACGGGGGGGGAGTGCGCCCGGGCCTTTGACACGAAACTCCGTCGGGTAGCGGTGTACACGAAATTACACGAGGACTTCCACTACATGACGCTGGGAACTCCTATAGGGTATTTCGCAGGTTTGTACAAAGACAAGGGGTGCCGTCCCAAGGCCGTCAAACACCAGAGCGTAGAGATCATAAGAGGCCTCGAAATGGACGAAACCACTACTTCATTCGTCTGCCCGGGTCTTCCCAGGCCCGTTCGTATCAAACGACTGGCCTATCATGGTCGAGAGTTCGAGCTGAGATCACAAAGCGTTGTCCAGATCACGCGGAAATCACAGTGAGGGGATGAGGCCCACGGAGCTCAGCAGTCGAGCGCTTCTTTCCAGCCACGGGGTTCAGTGCTTGACCGCGGCCACGATCGCATGGCATTTGGAGGCCTCGGTGAACACCTCAAAACCGGCCATACGTGAACGTCTGAAAAGCGGCCATAGGGAGCCGCCCAAGACAGGTGTGGTGTGATTAGCCCTTTGTGGGTGTGTTTTTCAAGGTGGCCTTCTCTCGGGATCGCCAGCTC
>JAAETT010000377.1 GCA_024228115.1 bacterium | reverse complement strand
TCAAGTCAATCCGATACCGCTTCTTCGACATACGGGCCCCATGAATCGGCCCGCGACACGGCGAGAACCGATTGGCTGCGGGGGACGCAGTGCTTAGCATGACAACACTTCCGCCTTTGGTCGATACAAGGGACTAGTGGGCTACTCAGACATCACTGTGCTGAACGTCGCGCTCTGGCAGCAAACCGGTCTCGTCACGTTCAATGGTCCCGCACTGCTGACCGACTTCGCGGAGTATCCTGACATGTTGTCGTACACGGAGCACGCCTTCCTCAGCGCCGTCACCCAAGACGAGCCAATCGGAGCGCTGGCGCCGGCGGCCGAATGGACCGAGGAGTTGCTCGACTGGGGCAAGAAGGACGACCTTCAGCGTGGAAGACGCCTCACTCCATCGTCGGGATGGACGTGGCTGCGCGAAGGGTACGCAGAGGGTGTGCTTGTGGGTGGCTGCATCTCATCTCTCCAACACCTGCGCGGCACGCGTTTCTGGCCAGACCTGGACGGGGCAATCCTGTTCCTCGAGACGTCGGAGGAGAAACCCGTGCCGGCAACTGTCGACGGAATTCTGATGGACTACGAAAACATGGGCGTTTTCGACAGTCTTGCCGGGCTGCTCTTCGGTCGACCGATGTACTACACCGACGAGGAGAAGCAGCTGCTGCGGGAGGTCATCGCGACGCGAACCGCAGCGTTCGACTTCCCCGTCGTGACCGACATGGACTTCGGCCACACGGCGCCCCAGCTCGTGCTTCCAATTGGCTGCCGCGCGCGTATCGATACGAGGAGGCACCTGGTGGAGGTTCTAGCCCGGAAAATTCATGAAGAAGTCTCGTTCTTGAATTGAAGAAGGCCCCAGTTGCGGTAGAAACGTGTTGCGACACCCGTTTCCCCTCAACAAGGGCCCCTTCATGAAGCCGGATTCTACCGCACAGACTGTCACCTTGTTGGCGATCACGAGAAACCGTAGAAATCTGATCATCTAGCCGTGGTCGCGCGCGAGTGCTGGTTTCTCGTCAGAACGGCGAATCGGTGTCGGTCGGATCGGTGTCGAGTTCGCGATCGAGAGCCGCGAGGTAGTG
>JAAETT010000376.1 GCA_024228115.1 bacterium | reverse complement strand
GATGATCCTCGGGAAGCCAATCCCGAAGCGAGGGCGGCAGGAGAAGCGACTGGTCCGGCTCGTAGCGTCGAAAGTCTCGCGGCATGGCTCACTCTAGCGAGACTCACCCCTCAATGGCCCTCTGCCGCGCAGACTCCTAGGCAGGCAGCTGCAGCATCGAATCTTCGAGTCGCCCCCCGCTTGCGGCATCAGGTGGGGAGCGAATCCCAGGGCCCGGCCATCTTGGCCGCGGAAGCAAACACGCCCCAGGAGCCACAACGGTCGCAGTCCACATCGTTGCCGTAGCAGCAGTAGGGCGTGGTGAAGTCATTGCCCTCGATGTAGAGCGGCAACATCACCTTCTGCATCGGGCAGTGGTCGGTGACGAGCTTGGCGGTGGCAGGGCGAAGCAGTTCCAGGCTGCGGTTCGAGTTCCAGATGAATCCCGGGTAGCGGCGCTTCAAATCGAAGACGATGTCGACCGCCGCCTCGCGCTCCTCGAGGCTATCCCAGGCCCTCGGTGAGACCTCGTCAGCGCGGGGAACATAGAAGCTGAACGTCAAGCCTTGGAACTTCGTGGGCAGCAGCTCGCGCACCAGATCCTCGAGACGATGCTGGTTCTCGCGGTGCAGCACGCACTGCGCCATCACCAGGGATTGAAAACCGTCTGGGAGGGCGGCGACGTTCTGCATGACCCGATCGAAGACTCCTTCACCTCGAACCGGATCATTGACGTCCCGTGGGCCGTCGAGAGAAACGACGTATGTGACATCGGGACCGAAATCCTTGAACACCACAGTACCGTTGGTGGTGATCGTGTTCTTCTCGAAGAGCGCGAGGCCCTTCTCGACCAGGCGCCACCGCAGCATGGGCTCGCCGCCCATCCACATCATGCGGCGAATCCCGTGGCGGTCGCGCAAGCGTTCGAGTTCGGCGAGCAGGCGCTCGGGCTTCATCTCCCCTTCCGAATCGTTGGGGTTGCCATCTCGGAAGACAAAGCAATGTGCGCACTCGAGGTTGCAATGGTTGGTGACGTTCACCATCGCGCCGGGGTACTGGGGCGGCGGCTCCATCGTCAGACGTCGGGCCCCGAGAGGCTCGGGCGGGGGCTCCAGATTGTGCGAGGAGGTGGGTGCGGTCATCGTGGATTCGCTCCTTCGCAGTCTGGCGGTACCGGCGATTCCAGAATATTACAGTCTTTTCCACCTGTTGTCCACATATGTAATATGCGGCCAACAATCCCCGGTGAAGCTGAACGACTTCGAGGTACGACACGCCGCCTGCTGAGGAGCGAAGGACGGATGATTCCTGCGTACAGACTCTACGGTGCTGCCATCTCGCTCTATACGGGAAAGGCGCGCGCTTATCTGCGGTATCGGGACATCCCCGTTCGTCGAGGAGGCCGGTAGCCCGGAGACCTTCGAGCGGGCCGGCTTCCATATGATCCCGGTGTTGCGAACGCCTGACACTGGATTGATTCACGACACGACAGCCATCATCGATCATCCGAGAACCTGGTCTGCGGAGAACGTACCCAGCGCCGCGTCGATCCATCCGTCCAGGCGCGCCCTTTGGCTCCTTGCGCTGCAGTTCGAAGCCTACGGCGAGGAGGAGCTACTGGTTCCAGCGATGCACCGACGCCGGCCATACCACGTCCGTTTCATCCTCGGGGAATTCGACAAGAGCGATTCGGAATCGGGTATCGTCGCGCCATGGCAGACAACACCCAGATCGTTCTAGTCGAGACCCCCAAAGGGGAGCTTGCGGAATCCCACTTCGAGCTCCGCCAGGCCCCTCTCCCCACGCCCGAGCAGGGGCAGCTGTTGGTGCGCAACGTGCTGCTCTCCCAGGATGCGGCGAATCGCGCTTGGATGCAGGGCGCTACGTACCGCGACGCGGTGAATGCAGGCGACGTGATGCACGGCTACGCCATCGGCGAAGTCGTCGAATCTCGCGCACCCGGATTTTCCTCCGGCGACGTCGTGGCCGGCGAGATCGGCTGGCAGGAATTCGCCGCACTCGACGCCAGGCAGGTTCAACGTTGCAGTGACCACCGGCCGCTCTCGCACCTGCACTCGGTATTGGGCATCGCCGGCAAGACGGCCTACCACGGCCTTCTCAACGTGCCAGGAATCGCGGAGGGCGAAACCCTCGTCGTCTCGGCGGCGGCGGGCTCGGTGGGCTCGTTGGTCGGACAGATCGGTAAGATCAAGGGCGCCCATGTGGTCGGTATCGCAGGCGGCGCCGAGAAATGCGATTGGGTCAAAGCGGAACTCGGCTTCGATGCCTGCATCGACTACAAGAACGATGACGTCTCGGCTCGCCTCTCGGATCTCTGCCCAGGCGGTATCGACGTCTACTTTGACAACGTCGGTGGACGCATTCTGCAGGCCGCCCTCTTCGCGATGAAGCTACACGGACGCATCTCCTGCTGCGGTGCAGTCTCACAATACGACGGCGGCTCGCCGGCAAGCCCGATCGGCATCCCCGGCCTGCTGGTAGTGAAACGTCTCCGCATGGAAGGCTTCATCGTGATGGACTTCCTCGACCGCGACCAGGAAGCCGAGCGTGATCTCACGCAGTGGCTGGAGAGCGGCGAGCTGAAGGTCATCGAGGACATTCTCGACGGCCTCGAGAACGCACCCCGCGGCCTGATCGGCCTGCTCGCCGGCGAGAACCGCGGCAAGCGTATGATTCGCGTGGGCCCGGATCCGGCCTGAGCACGCGATTGCTGCTTCCCCTCTCCGCACATGCCCCACGACCTGGGTGAATCCGATCAGTCGGTCGTCACGCTGCTGGCCTCTTCCAGGGGTTCGTACCGGTGCCCATAGCCGAAGTCGCTGTCGAGACGAACCACGCCGTGCACGACGACCGCCTCCCCGAGTTCTGCACCGATCTCAGAGAACTGCCGGCCTCCTTCAACAAGAGATGGTTCGAATGTGAGCCACGAGGGAGCCTTCCTTACTGACGCTGCCCTTGTCCAAGCTCGGGGCCGCCCTCTCGTTACTCAGCCTGGGAGTGTCCGGTAGCACGCCTCTGTCACGACGTGGGTGACCCGATTCGCTACACGTAGGTCCTCCGCCGTGCTGTTCGTCGAATCGACCTTCTTCGTCTTCTTCGCTGTCGTGCTCGCGGTGGCGTGGGCCTGCCGTGGCCACCGCAACCACAAGGCCTGGCTACTGGCCGCAAGCTACTTCTTCTACGGGGCGTGGGATTGGCGCTTCCTGGGCTTGATCCTGCTCTCCACGGCGATCGACTACCTCGCAGCCCTGCGAATCGAGGCCAGCGAAGACCAGACGCGGAGACGCACCTGGCTGTGGGCGAGTCTGGCCACCAACCTCGGCATCCTCTTCACCTTCAAGTACCTGGATTTCTTCGCCGGCTCGGCAACCGCGCTGCTCGAAGCCGTCGGCCTGCAAGCCGGCTGGACGACACTCCACCTCACACTTCCGGTGGGGATCAGCTTCTTCACATTCCAGTCGATGAGCTACACGATCGACGTCTACCGGCGGGAGATTCAGGCGAGGCGAGAGCCACTCGACTTCGCCCTCTTCGTTGCCTTCTTCCCCCAACTCGTTGCCGGACCGATCGTGCGCGCCCGGGATTTCCTCCCCCAGCTCGTGAGCCGCCCACTCTTCTCCATCGTGCCCGTACGCGCATGCCTCACCCTCTTCTGGATCGGGTTCTTCAAGAAAGCCTGCGTCGGCGACAACCTGGCGCTCTGGATCGACCCCGTCTATGCGGAACCGGCGGCCCATACTGCGAGCGCATTGATCGGAGCCACCTGGCTCTACGCCGTGCAGATCTACTGCGATTTTTCAGGTTATTCCGACATGGCGATCGCGACGGCGGGGCTCCTCGGCTATCGGCTTCCGCGCAACTTCGCCGCTCCCTACTTCAGTCTCTCCGCGACGGAATTCTGGCGCCGCTGGCATATCTCACTTTCGAGCTGGCTGCGGGACTACCTCTACATCTCGCTCGGCGGCAATCGACACGGCTCGGTCCGGACGCGCGTCAACCTGATGGCCACGATGTTGTTAGGCGGTCTCTGGCACGGTGCATTCTGGAATTTCGTCATCTGGGGTGGACTGCATGGCCTCGCCCTCGTTGTCCACCGGCAGTGGCGGGCCCTGGTGGGCATCCGTCACGCCCCCGGCGGGCTCAGGCCCCTCTCGCGGCTTGCGGCCCTGTTGTTCACCGCCTGGTGGGTGGTCTTTTGCTGGATCTTCTTCCGCGCAGCGACGCTTTCCGACGCCTGGATCGCGGCCCAGGCCTACCTCACCTGGGCATCTCACGGGAACACGGCCCTGCCAGGGGTCGTGTGGCCGATCCTGGCCCTCTTGGTCGGCATGCACGCACTCTGCTGGCGCCTGCGACCCGAAGAAAGAGCCGGCGAGATCCCCGGCATCGCGTTCGCGCCGGCCTATGGCCTGGCCTGGAGCCTGGCGCTCCTGATGGTTCCGCTCGAGGCGAAACCCTTCATCTATTTCCAGTTCTGACCGCGCCCCGCTCACCCTTCGTCAGAAACGTCGAGGGACAGAGATCGCTTGCGAGCGCCTCCGAGAAGAGACGTGCGCCGCGCTCCGCCAGATGCCCCCGATCGTGCCAGCTCTCGATCTCGTAGAGCTCGGGCAGTTCGTCGGGCGGTACGATCACGACCGGCCGATCGGGTGCCGTCTCCGCGAGATGGTGCGCCACATCCCGCACCCACTTGAGGGCATCGGTGCGAACGGTCGGAGGCAGGAGCGCTCCCGCTCGCGAATGAGGGCCATCTCCCGAGGCCAGTAGACGTTCGACGAATAGACGCTCCACGGTAGAGAGCGACTCGGCCGGGGCGACCGCAACGTCGGCCATTTGGCGAGTCACCACCTCGAATCTCTCGCGGTCGGCCACGGGATCCATGCGACGTTCGAGCAGCCGGGTGCGCATCTCACCGGTGGCTTCCGCTGTCGACTGCTCGAGAGAGAGGTAACCACGCTGGTCAAGCTGCTCCGGCGACACCCGGGGCCACGCTTCTGGAGCCCCGAAGGCGAGCCGCTGAGCGCGACCGATGCCCAGCTCGGTCGTGGCGACAGTCCGCAGATAATCCAGCGACAATCCGACGCTGATCGCCGAGCGGGATGCGACACCCAAGAAGATCAATGCGCGAGACACCGGGTGTTCCGCAAACTGTCCTGGCGCCGGGCGAGCCCAGATCTGCAAGAAGCCCAGAGGCACCGTGGAAGCGCGATTTCCGAAACGCGCGCGGACATCGGAGGGTGTCCGCAGGGCCGGCCCGAACGCGGCCATCGGCTCGATCAGGACCAGACGCGGTCGCTCGCCCGGCCCGCGGGAGGCAACCTCGGCCACCCGCGCCATGGTGGGTGCCGACATTCCCGCCCAGCCCAGGTTGTAGCTCCGCACACCGGGGCAACCGAGCGCCGCCAGCGCGGAGTCCACCCGCTCGGGAACGATCGCGCGCAGCACCCGACTGGAACCCACGAAAAAGATATCGAGCTCGTCGCGATGCTCTTCGACATAGGCGAATTTGCTCGACAATCCGCCGAGAGATTCCGCGGGAAGCCTCTCCGGCGAGGGTTCCAGGGTGAGCAGGATGACGACCATGATCGCCGCCGCGAGCAGGCCGTGGAGGACGAACTTCCACGCGGGCATGGGGTGGGGTCGCTCGCCCTCGGGCAGCGGCGGCTCGTCCCAGCCTCGGCCCCGACTCATACGACCTCGTACCTCTTGGCAGCGCGGATCTGATCGCTTGTGGATACCAACTCCGGCCAAACGTGAAAGCCGACGGATCAGCTACCGCGGAAGCGATCCGGTACCGTGCCCGCATCTGGCACGAGGAGCCCCGATGACCGAAGAGCCGCGCATCCTGACCGACCTGGATGGAGAGGGCGTGCTGCAGTTGACCCTCAACCGGCCCAAGCGGAAGAATGCCTTCGATGAGGTCCAATGGGATGCGCTGGCCCAGGCCCTGGACGCGGCGCGTGAGGACGCCCAGGTCGCCGTCGTCGTGCTCACGGGAGCCGGCGGCAACTTCTCCTCCGGCGCCGATTTGAGCAGCTTCAGCGGAGAGCCCCCGCCAGCACGTGCCGATGGCAAGCCCAGTGCCTTCTTTGCCTGCGTGGATGCGATCTTTGCGTTCGACAAACCGCTCCTGGCCAGCGTCGAGGGCGTCGCGGTGGGCGGGGGCTGCACCCTCGCCGTGGCGGCGGACATCGTCTATGTGGGCGAGAGCGTGCGGATGCGCCTGCCGTTCGCGAACCTCGGCCTCGTGCCCGAAATTGCGAGCAGCTACACGCTCCAATCCGCCATCGGGCGCCAACGCGCCAACGAGCTGATGTTCACGGCGGAATGGATCGATGCGAAACGCGCGCTGGAAGTCGGCCTGGCGGCACGCGCCTTTCCCGATGACGAGGTGTTGGCAGCCACGATGGACAAGGCGCGAGAGATCGCGCAGTGGCCGATCTCGGCGCTGGTCGGCATCAAGCGCACGCTTCAATCCGCCCATCAGGCCGGAATCGCTGCGGCGCGGGAGATCGAAGACAAGGAAATGATGCTCCGAGCCGGCTCGCCGGAGAACATCGAGGCCGTGGTGGCGTTCATGCAGAAGCGTGCACCGGACTTCAAACAGTTCCGCAAGAAGTCATGAGAAGTTCGCTCCGCAAGACCAAGATCGTGGCTACGATCGGCCCGGCCTGTGACGACGTGGATGTCCTGGCGCGCATGATCGAAGCCGGCATGAACGTGGCCCGCCTCAACATGTCCCACGAGGATCATGAGAGCCATCGTCGGCGCCTCGAGAGCGTGCGCGAGGCCAGTGAGCGCGTTGGCGCGATGGTCGCGACGATGATGGACACGAAGGGCGCGGAAATCCGCACGGGCAGTGTTGCGCGGGATGTCGTGATCCGGCCCGGTGCGGTCTTCAGCCTGTTTGCGGCCGACATCCTTGGGGACGAAGCCGGCGTTTCGATCTCCTACCCGGCACTGGTCGAGCGGCTCGAGCCCGGGACCCGCGTCCTGATCGACGACGGACACCTGGAGCTCGAGGTCGAAACGGTCCTGCCCGGAGAGCTGGCCTGTCGCGTGCTGCGAGGTGGCCCGCTCGAAAGCCACAAGGGTGTCAACGTACCCTCGGTCTCCCTGCTCCTCGACGGACTGAACGACGCCAACCGCGCGGACCTGGCGTTCGCCGCCGATGCCGGCATCGACTACATCGCTGCCTCCTTCATGCAGAGCGCGGACGACGTCACCGCGATTCGCAGTTTCCTCGCCGAGCACGGCGGGGAGCACATCCCGATCATTGCCAAGATCGAGAGCTCCCACGGTATCCGGAACCTGGACGCGATCATCGAGGTCGCGGATGGAACGATGGTCGCGCGCGGCGATCTCGGAGTGGAGATTTCTGCTGCACAGGTTCCGGTGGCCCAGAAGCGGATCATCCGGCACACGGTCGGCAGCGGGAAGCCGGTGATCACCGCGACCCAGATGCTCGACTCGATGGAGCGGAATCCGGAGGCCACCCGGGCCGAGGCCAGCGACGTGGTGAACGCGGTGCTGGATGGAACTTCCGCCGTGATGCTATCGGGCGAGACCGCGCGCGGGCGCTACCCGGTCGAAGCCGTCCAGAACATGGCCGAGTTGGCTTCCGTGGCCGAGGCCTCGCTGCGCGAATACGGCTACCTGCAGCAGATCTCCGCCCACCCCACCGCACGCATCACGGACGCGGTGAGCCGCGCGGCCAGCGAGATGGCCAATCATCTGGCGGCCAGCGCCATCTTGACCTTGACCGAGAGTGGCTTCACCTCGCGCCAGATCTCCAAGTATCGGCCGCGCTGCCCGATCCTCGCAGCGACCCGCTCTCCTCAGGTGGCGCGGCGGCTCGCACTCAACTGGGGCGTCACCGCCTGGTTGACCAAGGATGCGGCCTCGGACGAAGAGAAGCTCGAGCATGCCGTCGAATGGGCTTCCGAACGGGGCTACCTCCGCAGTGGCGATACCGTCGTGGTGACCGCCGGAATCTCCAGCGAAACGGGCAGCACGAGCATGATCCGCGTCATCACCGTGCCCTGAGGCCGAGCTCCGGCAACTCGACGCCCGAGCCGAGAACCGGCACGAATCCTGCTGTGCAGACCACCAAGGACCCGGTAGTGGGGCAAGGAGGCGCGCCTGACGCGTCACCAGTGTAAAGGGGGACAGTTTTCCCCGGCACGCTGGGTAAACATGGGCCAATCGCTCCACCTCAGCGCGTCCTTGGAGGGGTTTCCATGCTGGGTGGTTGTCGCCATACGTTCGCGAAGTCGGGTCTTCGAGCGCGCGTCACGAGTGCGCTCGGGGCCTTGGCATTTCTGGCCGCCGCTTCTTCGGCCAACGCCATCGAGTTCCTCGAAGATCGCGTGGAGGTCCACGGTGCATTCGAGATGCAGCTGCGCACGATTGCGCGCGATCTCGACATGTCCGACGGCCTCGACCTGACGCAGTGGTACAACATCCTCAACATCGAGATCGAGGCGAACATTGCTCCCGATGGATGGGGCCCCTTCGACTTGATTTCGGCATTCGCACGCGTCGAGGGCCGCTACGACTGCGTCTGGCGCCGAGGGTGTGGGCTTTTCCCCAATGTCTCCGTGTATGGCGATCGCCCTGAACGCCAGCCCAAGCGGCTCTCGGATGGGCGTAGGGCCGGCTTCCGGTCCACCGGCCAGCTCTACAACGGGGACGAGCGCTACTTCCGCGACATTCCGCGGGAATTCCTTCCCTACCGCTTCCGGGATCGCGACCGCGGCTCCCGCGTGGCTTCACCGTTCTTCAGCATCCAAGGCGTCGACACGCTCTTCGATTCGCCGGGGGCCGACGGCGTGTTCGGCAACGAGGACGACCCCGCTCCCTTCTACTTCTCCGAGATCCTGGCCGACGATTGCGATTTCAATTTCCGCAAGCGGCATGGCAGCATGGATGGCGTCGGTACCCAGATCATGGGCCCCTGGCAGCCGGCCTGCACGATCCGTCCCACCGGAAAACTCGCCGGCAAGCCCAACCCGTTCTCTTCGATGGATCTTTCGCCGATCACCGGGGATGTCGGCGCCGGCGCCCTCCCCTATCGCCCCGCTCCGGAACGCCGCGCGGATGAATGGGCACCGAAGCACGAGGCGCGTGGCGTCTACTACCCGAACGAGCGTCTGGCCGCGGCCCTTCGCGACGGTCGGTTCGACAGCTTCGACCAGAACTTCACGGTCAACGAATTGCAGTGGAACCAGGGCGCGAGCCAGCAGGACGAAAAGGCGCTGAAAGAGCTCTATTTCGACATCGAAGCCTTCGATAGTCGGCTCTGGCTACGCCTGGGCAAGCAGACCGTGGTGTGGGGCAAGACGGAGCTCTTCCGCAACCAGGACCAGTGGAACCCCCAGGATCTGGCACTCGCTTCGTTGCCGAGCCTCGAGGATTCGCGCATCGGCTTGTGGGCTGGCCGGGCCGTGTGGTCGTTCTGGAGTGTCGGTCCGCTCGAGGACGTGCGCGCCGAACTGGTCGTGCTGATGGATCAGTTCGAGCCGACGGATCTCGGACGCTGCGGCGAGCCCTATGCGCCGAATCCGGTCTGCGACAAGACCTTCGGCTTGTTCATCCACGGGCTCACGGGCCTCACCGTCGCCGGCGAGCGTCGCCCGCCCAACCCGTGGAACAGCTGGCATGGTGTCGAGGCAGGCGTCCGGGTCGAGTGGCGTTACAACCGCTTCTCGTTCGCTGTGAGCGACTACTACGGCTTCACGGACATGCCGTATCAGGACACGCTGTTCCGTTACTCCCGGAACGTCGACCCGAAGACCGGCCGCCCCCGCCACACCATGGCGGATGGAAGCTGTCGGACCGGGCGCGAGGCGGCCTGCCTGCAAGGCAAGGACGCACTCACGCGGCATAGCGTGAACCAGCAGGTCTTCACGATGATCTGCGCCACCAGCATCGGCTTCAGCACCCTGGATCTCAGTGCCTGCGGCCAGTCCGTGTTCAACAGCCATGCACTGGTGGATACCGATGACGCCACACCGGGCCTTCAGTCGGCGCCGCTGCCGGTGGTGGGCCTCGTCGGCGCCATGGGGTCGGGACAAAGCGGAGCTGGGAACCTCTTTGGCGGGGCGGTGTTCCTTCCCGCATTGGGCAACTTCACCCCGACCACATTGGCAGCGATCACCGCGAACGCTCCCTTTGGCCGGGTCTTTTCCAACCTCCTCACGGGTACCATCGATCCCACGGTGTTCGTGCCGTTGTGGATGGATCCGGCCGACGGTGCGCAAGCCCTGTTCACGGACTACCCGGCTGATGTGCAGGCTGCGCTGATCGCAGGCGGCGCCGTCCCTGGTCTCTCGAACTTTTTCCTGGGCAACGGGCTGTCGCCGTTCCTCACGGACGAGCAGGAGGCCTTGCTCGGCTGCGGGCCCTACTACGACACCAACTGCGACATCGAGGGGATGGACCTGCTGAACGCCGAGGCCAGCGCGCTCTTCCAATCCTTTCCCGGAGTCGAGGGCACCTTCGGCATGGATTGGGACACGACGGATCGGGGCGTCATCCAGCCTGGCACGGTCGGCTTCGAAGGAGGCCCGATCTGCACCCGTTACCACGGTGGCAGCATGGTCATCCTGCCCGGCTGCCGCGGCCCGGGCGATTCCGGCTACGACCCGCGCGTGGACGGCTCGACCGGCGGTGCGCTCCACCCCTTCGTTGGCCAGGCCTTCCGGACCGAGTTGGGCATCTTGTCCTGGAACCTGTTGATGGCACTCGTCGCGCTATCGAGCGCGGATGACCCGCTCCGACCGACCGAGAGCGATTTCGATGCCGCCCATCCGTTCCGCAGGAACGGCTGCTCGTTCGCCAAGCCCCAGTTCTGCAGCTCGGTGCAATCGTTCTTCCAGATCACCGGTGTCCAGCGCAACGCGATCCGAGCCGGTGGGAACGGGCGATTCGGGCGTCGCGATTTCACCTGGCATGGGGGCCGCGATCTCGTCTTGCGCTACGAGAAGCGGAACATCCTGGGCTTCGCGATGGACTTCGCAGAGGACTACACCAAGTCCAACATCGGCGTCGAGTTCACCTGGGAGAACGACGTCCACCTGGCGGATTGGGACAAGGTCGAGGGCTTGACCGAGGTCGATCAATTCAACCTGACCGTCTCCGTCGATCGGCCCACGTTCATCAACTTCATGAACGCCAACCGGACCTTCTTCATCAACACCCAGTGGTTCTTCCGGTACACCTCGGGTTATGAGGAGAGCTTCCCGACCAACGGCCCGTGGAACATCCTGGCCGTCCTCGCCGTGAACACGGGCTACTTCGACGACCGTCTGAACCCCAGCGTGCAGCTCGTCTACGATTTCCAGTCGAATTCGAGTGCCGCCATCAGTCAAGTGACCTACCGATACTCGTCGGATTTCTCCGTGACCTTCGGCTTCGCGCTCTTCCAGGGACGAGAAGAAGCCCGGACGATGCCGCTCGTGCCGAACGCGCTTTCGAATCGAGTCGGCCGCCACGCCAACAAGGACTTCGTGGAGAATGGCCTCGCTGCGGTGAGAGATCGCGACGAGTTCTTCCTGCGAATCCGGTACACGTTCTAGACGCAGTCGAGGGGACGCCATGGCGTCCCCTCGGCTGGCTACTTCGCTTTCTTGGTCGCCAGGGCGAAGCCCTTGGCTCCGTTGAGCTGGGCCTGGTCGAGGACGTAGACGGCCTTTTCGAGGATGACCATCCGATCACCTCGGAGGATCACGGTCTTCTGCTCGGCGGCATCGAGGGCAACCTTCAGGTGCGGGCCAAGCTGGTCGTAGGGCACGCTCCTTCCGTTGACCTGGACTTCGCCGGCCTCGGTGATCGTCACATTCACGGCCTGCTTGTCGGTCGCGCTGCTCACGGAAGCTTCGGGCAGGCTCACCTGCTTGCCCGTGTTCGCGATGACCGAAGACGTCACCATGAAGATGATCAGCAGGACGAGGAAGACGTCTGTCAGCGGGGTGATGTTGATCTCGGCGACGATGCCGCCGGTATCATCACCCTCTTGCGGGAGAGAGAGCGCCATGGCTCGGCTTCCCTTCTTGGTCATTGGCCGAATCGTTGGTTCCAGCCTCGACGAAGAGCAGCGCCTGAACGAAGCGCTCGCTGGCCCGCGTGAACGTGGACGAGATGTTGTTGACCCGTACCTGCAGGAAGTTGAACAACGCGAGGGAAACGATAGCCACGAGCAGGCCCACGGCCGTGGCGATCAGCGCCTCCGAGATACCGGCGGAAACGACCTCGAAACCAGCGTCTCCGCTCGAGGCGATGGCGCCGAACGCGACCATGATGCCGACCACGGTGCCCAGCAAACCGATATAGGGCGAGAGGGATCCGATCGTTCCGATGAACCAGAGCCCGCGGCGAAGTTCCGTCACCACCTCATTGCGTGCGGTGCTCAGAACCTCGTTCAGGTCTTCCAATGCGATGTTCCGCCAGCGCAGTCCCTCGCCGAAAACCTCGGCCATCGGCGTGCTCGAGGCCTCGCAAAGCGTGCGCGCCGCCGAGAGATCGTGGCGCACGAGGCTATCCACGAGCTTTCGCGTCAGATCCCGCGTGGTGCGAGCCAACCCCCGATACCGCCAGAACCGCTCGATGGCGATGCCGATCACGATCACCGACAAGATGCCAAGCGGATAAACGGTGAGGCGCCCCTGGTGCAACAGCTCCAGGAGGTCTTTCAATTCCATGTTCACGGTGTATTTCTCCGTTCCGGGGGTGGACCCACTGACACCAACCGGGCTGAAAGTCGACCTACCTTACCTACGTGAGTGCCACGTTGACACCCCCGGGTGGCTCACATAGGATCGAACTTGGGTCAGAAAATCCACAATGGTGCCGGTAACTTGCGTCTTCCCTGCCTTCTTCTGAGCGAGATTCTCCCGCAGCCTCTCCTAGAGCGGCAGCATGGGTCGGAACCACGTCACAACCTTCGGGTTCCGAGAGTTCAGACCTGGGGGAATGTGTCGTGATCGAAGGCTTCGTCGTTCGTCGGCGTGCGAGGCGCCTGCACCCGATGCACACCCGCCGCATCGGCGGAATCGGCTCGCTAGCCGGTGCAGGTGCCGCGGGCGGAGAGATCGCATTCCCCGGTTCGGATATGCCCGAGCCCGAGGGAGGCACGCGCAGCTGGCTCTCCGGCGTGATCTCGCTGCTCGGCCACGGCTTGATGATCGGTCTCCTGCTCTTCCTCGCCAGCCGCATCGTGGAAGAAGAAGAGGTTCCGGTCCTGGATTTCGTCCCGATTGAGGAGGTCGTCGGCGAGGAAGAGCCTGCCCCGGCTCCGCAAGTGCTTGCCGAAAGCTCCGCGAACTACGCTCCGGCACCCATGGCCATGGCACCGCAGATCGTGAACGCCGCGGTCATCCAGAACATGAGCCAGAAGACCCAGGCGGTCGAGATCAATACCGCGGCCGTCGTCCCCACGGCCGCACCCGTCGAGATCAGCCAACGCGCGGTCTCGGTGGACCAGGTCGGCAACGTCGCGTCTGTCGTCAGCGCCGTCGTCGCGCCGGTCGTCACCAACTACCAGGGCCCCGCCCTCGCCGGCCCCATCCAACACCAGGCACCGACCGGTGTGGTGAGCGGCCCGCGACAGGTCGTCAGTTCCGGCAACACCCTGGGGACGGGCCGGCCAGATTCCCTCGGGCGAGGCTCGAGCGTTCGTGACGGCATCTCGTCCGGCCGCGATGTGTTCGGGGCGAAGACCGGGATCGTTGCCAACCCGAACATGAAAGTGGGAAGCAACAACGGTCGAGGCCCGGGCGGGTCCGGAACCGGCCTCAACAACCTGAGCCTCGACGCCTGCCTCGCCCGGCCCCAGGTCCAGGCCTATCTGAGCCAGGTACGGGATCGCACCATCAGTCGCTGGACGTTGCCGACCGGCGTGACCGATTCATCGGCCACCCTTGCCTTCCGCATCGATCCCGCAGGCTCGGCCAGCCACGTGGAGTTCCAGGGCACGCCTTCGGATCCTGCGGCGGCAAGATCCGCCGTGGATGCGCTGCTCGCAGCATCGCCCTTCCCGCACATGGGCGCCCAGGTTCGCTGCCTCGCCAATCACAACCTCATCGGCACTTTCTCGAACACCCTTGTCTCGAACTAGCGCTCTTCTTCCTCTCGCATTCGTACTCGCGGTTTTCGTCGCAATGCCCTCGTCTGCCGTCGCCCAGGGTCTCCCTACGGTTCTGGATTTCGACGAAGACGAGAACGTGCGCTCGAAGAAATCCGATACGAACAGGGACGGCCGCTATGACGAGTTCGTCACCTACTCGGGCGGAAAGCCCAGCGCGGCCGAGCAGGACACCAGCTTCGACGGCCAGATCGATACCTGGATGCAATTCGATGCCTCGGGCAAACCAAAACACCAGGAAAGGGATACCAACGCCGACGGCCGCAAGGACCAGTGGATCGATTTCGAAAACGGCAAACCCGCCCAGCAACGCGACGACCACAACTTTGACGGCAATGCGGACGCCACGATCTTCTTCGAGGGCGGGATCCCCGTGCGCAAGGAAGAAGACCCGGACTTCGACGGAACCATCGAGCGCCGCATCACTTACGCCGGCGGCGAGCCCTCGATCGTCGAAGAAGACCAGGACGGAGACCGCAAGCCGGAGCTCCGTGCCGAATACAATGCCGATGGCTCGAAGAAGCTCGAGCTACAGGATACGAACGGCAACGGCCGCTTCGATATCACGATCCGCTACGAGAACGGCAAGAAGGCCCGCGTGGACGAGGACACGAACCACTCGGGAAAGGTGGATGTCGTCACCGACTACCGGAATGGCCAGACCACCGCTCGCCGGGCCGACACCACGGGCGACGGGCGATTCGATACGGAATCGGCCTACCATGAAGGCAACGAGCACCGCCAGGTGAAAGACGAAGATCTCGATGGCGTGCCCGAAGCCATCGTTCTGTATCTGCCGAGCGGAGAACGTGCGGAGGAGAGCTTCGACCCGGACGATGACGGGCGCACGGATCTGCACCGCTTCTACGAGAACGGCCAGAAGGCCCGCGAAGAGGAAGACCAGGACGACGATGGCCGGGTCGACCTGGAGACCTGGTTCGCCGGCGAGATGACCCTCCGGACCGAGGCGGATTCGAACAAGGACGGACGAAGAGACACCTTCGTCGAATACAAAGCCGGCCTCCGATTCGAACAGAAAGAAGACCAGAACGAAGATGGCGAGATCGATGCCGTCTTCGAGTACGCCGTCGACGGCGAATCCCTGCTGCGGAGCCAACTGGATACCGATTTCGATGGCACCTTCGAGACCCGCAACAGCTACGAAGGCGGCCTGCTGGCGCGAACCGAAATCGACCGCGCCGGCCGAGGGCGGCCGGACCGGATCGAGATCCACGGGGAAGACCGGCTCCTGCGTGTCGATCTGGATGAAGATGGCGATGGGAAGTTCGAGCTGCGCAACTTCTACGACCCGAAGGGCCAGCTCGAGAAGCAGGAACAGGACAACGACGGAGACGGGAACTCCGAGAAGTTCATCACCCTGGACGTCGCGACCGGCAATGAACGCCGCGTGCTCGAGGACACGGATGCCGACGGCAAGGTCGATCGCTGGGTGACCAAGAACGCCGAAGGCCAGACCGAGAAGCTCGAAGAGGATCGCAACGCCGACGGCGAAGCCGACCGGACGGTCTTCTACGAAGGCGGCACGGCGGTGCGCTTCGAAGAGGATTCAGACTTCGATGGGCAGCCGGATCTGAAGGGCAGTCTCGACGCCAAGGGCCAGGTCGTCGCGGAGCAACGCGCCACCGGCGGGGTCGAGGGCTTCGATGTGAGTGTCGAATACGAGGACGGCCAGAAAGCGCGGGAGCTCCGCGACACGACGGGCGACGGGAAACCCGATGCGATCACCCTCTTCCGCGACGGGAAGATGGTTCGACAGGAACTCGACACCAACGAGAGCGGCGACAAGGACACCTTCCTGGTCTTCGAAGATGGGCGCCGGGCCCGCCAGGAGAAAGACACCACGGGCGACGGCAAGGTGGACCAGATCGTGTTCTACGGCCCGGACGAGATTCCCGTCCGCGACGAGACCGATACCAACGCGGATGGCCAGCCCGACGTGCGCCGCCACTACGAGAGCGGCGCGGTTTCTCGTGAAGAACACGATGCAGATCTCGACGGCACATTCGAACTGACGACCTACCTGGAGCAGGGGCTGCCCACGCGCTCGGAGCGGGACGGCAACGGCGACGGCAAGCTGGACATCCTCATCACCTACCAGGACGGCCGGAAGCACACCCAGCAGGAAGATCGGAACTTCGACGGAACGATGGATGTCGAGACCTCATTCGGAGCGGACGAACAGCCCATCGAGATTGCCGAGGACGGCGACGGCGACGGAACCCGCGAGATGAGGACCTGGTTGGAAGCCGGTACGCCCGTCCGCAGCGAACGCGACCGCAACGGCGACGGCCAACCCGACGTGCGCACCCGCTTCGAGAAGGGCGAGCCCTCACACATCGAGCAAGATGACGATTTCGACGGAAGCTTCGAAATCCAGGTGGCGCTAGGGCCCAAGGGCACCCAGGAGCAGACCCAGGATCGCAACGCGGACGGCAACCCGGACCTCTGGGTGACGAGGAATGCGGACGGTTCGGTGATCCGGCAGGAAGAGGATCGCAACTTCGACGGGAAGAAGGATTCGCTCACGCAGTTCAACGCTGACGGCACACCCAGCCTCGTACGCCAGGATCGCGAGCTGCGCGGCTGCTTCGACCTCGAAGAACGCTACGACGCCGCAGGCAACCTTACGAATCAAGCCGTCGACCAGAACGCCGACTGCAAGTTCGACCTGTGGTCCCACCAGAAGAACGGCGCCATGGTCTGGCAGGCTCAAGACCAGCGCCAGGCGGGCCGGCCGACCGTCCTCACACGTTTCGATGCCAGTGGCGCACCCACGCACCAGGAGCTGGTCAGTGAGGGCAAGAAGCGCCCCGACGTGAAGGTCGTCCTCGGTGCGGACGGCGCCCCGCGCAGTCAATGCGTGGACAGCGACGCCAATCGAAGCCTCGACATCCGCTACCGGTTGTCGGGGGGCACGATCACCGAAGGCCTCATCGACAACAACGGTGACGGCCAGGGCAACATCCGCCAGTTCTTCGAAGGCGGCCACGTCAGCCGGAGCGAGATCGACACCGACAAAGACGGCCGTGCCGACGTGATCCAATACATCGAAGGTGGGGCCGTATCCCTTCAATGCGAAGACTCGACCCGTGACGGCACGGTGGATCGCTGCTTCGAAGGCCAGACCCTCGTCGATGTGCGCGGCGTCACCGATTTGAGCACCCCGCTGGGTAAGCTCGGCTGCGGCCGTTTTCACCCCTTCTGGCGGGAACGGCGTTAGCACTCCAGGGGGGCCTGGGAAGTGTGGTGAGCATGCCCGAACGCGGATGCGCCGCATTGGCGGTGATCGCGTCGAGGGCGGCGCATCGGACTCAGGGGGGAACGTGCGATCGGCTTCGAGAACGGCTGTGATCGTGGCGGCTGCGATGGTCGGATTCGTTGCCTGCGTGCGCGACACCCATCGAAGCGCGCCGCCCGCTTCTCCGCAACCCGAACACCGACCGGATGTCTCGGCTCCCGCACTTCCGCCCGGCGAGCGGCCCGACGTGTTGATCGTCGAGATCGAAGAGGAGCAGCGCGAGCCCGGCATGCCCGCCAAGAAGGCCGAACCCGAGCAGCGTGACGCGGACACCGACGACTCCTTGCAGACGCCGACCTATCGAACGGCCGCGACTCCTGGGCGCGCACTGCCCGAGCCCGAAGCAGCAGCTCCGAGTGAGCCAGCTGATCCAGAGCCCGTAACGATTCCTCCGGCTGTGCCCTCTGAAGATCGACCGCGGCAGTACACCGTGCGCGAGGGCGATTGGCTCACACAGATCTCGCGAGACCAGTACGGCTCGCCCGCGCATACCGCTGCGATTCTGGAAGCCAATCGCGATCAGATCGTGGATCCGGACCGGCTCATCCCCGGCCAGATCCTGACCCTGCCCTAGCCCGTCGGCGGGCTCCCTCCGCCAGTTGCGCGATCAGGGCATCGCCGCTTCTCCGGCGTGCCCGCTGGGCCACCCTTCGTGGATCGAGAATCGGTCACCCATTGACCCGTTCGTCGTCTCCGGACACCGCCGCGCAATCCGAACAGCTCGCGCGTGGCCAGGGCCGGCCTCGGCCGGCCAGAGTTGGCCGTTTCGAAGGTGAACGGCGCCCTCATGCCCCGGGCGCCCGGCATGGAGCTTGCGTTGCCAGGCGTTCGTCCCTTCTTCACGAGGAATCCCCGATGAACGAAACGCCGCATACCGTCTTGTGGATCGGAACCGCCAACGGGCTGGAAGAGAGCCCGATGGCTACTTCTCCCGACGTCGACCTGGTCTGGACCCCGGTTCTCGACGACGCCCTTTCCCTCCCGCTGCCGGACTTTCATGCCGTCGTCATGGACGCTCCCGACGAAACCCGCGACGGCGTCGTCCGACGCTTGCTCCAGGCCGGCGCAAGACGGGTGCTCGTCACCTCGTCGCCAGGCACCTACCCCACCCCCGCCGACCTGGGCAAACCGGACAATAATGGCCCGGCCGCTTCCGCGCGGCCGCCGGGGCTCGCCCATGTGATCGGTCGCGGCCCCGCGATGCATCGAACCTTCGAACTGGTGGGCCACGCCCAGCGCACCCATGCCACCGTGTTACTCACCGGAGAAACCGGAACCGGCAAGGAAGTGCTCGCGCGTTCGATCCACATCGGAAGTGATCGGGCCGACGGGCCTTTCGTCGGCCTCAACTGCGCAGCCTTTCCCGATTCACTCCTCGAAAGCGAACTCTTCGGCCACGTTCGGGGCGCCTTCACCGGGGCCGACCGCGCGAAGACCGGCCTCTTCCAGGAGGCCAGCGGCGGAACCATCTTCCTCGACGAAATCGGTGAGACCTCCCCCATCCTCCAGGTCAAGCTCCTGCGCGTCCTCCAGGAACGGGAAATCCGACCCGTCGGCGGAAACCGCTCCCGACGCGTCGACGCCCGGGTGCTCGCCGCAACCCACCGCGATCTCCGCAGCGAAATCGCCCGCGGCGCGTTCCGCGAAGATCTGTTCTACCGCCTCGCCGTCTTCCCGATCGATGTTCCGCCGCTTCGCAGCCGCAGCGAAGACGTCCTCCCCCTGGCCCGCCACTTCCTCGCCCTGCATGGAAAGCGCGAGAACCGGATCGGCTGCGACCTGAGGCCGGAAGCCGAACGGTTGCTCCTCTCCCATCCCTGGCCCGGCAACGTGCGCGAGCTCGAGAACGAGATGCAGCGTGCCCTCGCCCTCTCCGAGAGCGGGGATCTCATCCCCGCCGAACGCCTCTCCGCACGCCTGCACCAGGTCCTCGGCCCGATCGAAAGCCAAGGCCTCGAAGGCGGCGCGACCCTGCGCGAAAGCCTGACCCAGGCCGAAGCCTGGCTCCTTCGCCAGGCACTCGACCGACACGACGGAAGACGAGCGGCCACTGCGCGCGCGCTCGGGATTACTCGCGAGGGGCTCTACAACTAAAGGCCCTCATTCCGCAGTAAACGTCTTGATCCGAAACATGTATCAATTTCAGATAGTTGCCGATGGAGTTGCAGATCTCCTCCCCTCCGCCAACGCGCGGCTTGACAACACTCCACTCGGTGCACAGAGACACTGGGTCGTGAGCCTCCCACGGCGACAGAGGGTGAGAGAGGCCAGCTCCGTTCCGTCCCCGGCGACGCTGGGCGCATCCCCCCAAATCGAAGCTTCTTGGCGTGACCACATGCGTCACGCCGGGGGGCTATGCGTCCAGAACCAGCTACCGCGTCATCCCCTCGGGGCCGACGCGGCCACGATGGAGCAGCCTTGGCACGCCAGCACGTCGACCACGCGGACCTTGCGTCCTTTGCCCAGGATAAGGTCAACCTCCCCCAGGAAAAAGCGAACGAGCATCGGGCGCAGGCTCGCAGGCTGCGCGAAAAGCTCGAGTCGTACCTCGAGGAGCATCCCGACTTCTCCCTCAAGAAGATGCTGGTCTCGGGGAGCCTCGCGAAGGGGACCGCGCTCAGATCGCTGAACGACATAGACCTCGCGTGCTACATCGAAGGCGCCGACGCCCCCACGGAGGTCGCCAAGCTCCTCGACTACCTCGCTGAGCGTCTGCGGACGGCGTTCCCAAACTTCAGCCCCGACCAGATCACGCCTCAGACCTACTGCGTGACGGTGTCGTTTCGTGCCTCGGGGCTTGACGTCGACGTCGTACCCATCTTGTACAGCGGCGACCCGAACTGGTACGGGAACCTGGTCAGCCAGGAAGACGGCTCCCTCCTTGAAACTTGCATCCCACGGCACCTGGAGTTCGTCGGGGCTCGCAAGGGCAAGCATGACAAGGACTTCGCCCAGGTTGTCCGGCTCGTGAAGTACTGGGCACGCAAGACCAAGCGCGAGAACGAAGGCTTCCGCCTGAAGTCGTTCATGATCGAGCTCATCCTCGCGAGGCTCTCGGACCAGGGCTCCGCCTTCTCCGACTATCCCGAGGCGCTCCAGAACTTCTTCACCTACATCGCAAAAACCGACCTGCGCGAACGCCTCGTGTTCTCGGACTACTACAGCCCATCCGCTTGCGGCACGTTCTCGGAGCGCATTCAGATCATCGACCCGGTCAACGCAAAGAACAACGTGAGCCGCCTCTACACGTCCTCGCAGGCGGATGCGCTCGTTGATGCCGCTCTTGACGCAGGTGACGCCATCGATGCGGCCCTCGCGGCCCCCACCAAGCAGGAGACCGTCTACTACTGGCAGAAGGTCTTCGGCTCCTCCTTCCAGGCATAGAACACGACCATGACGACGAGCTACACGTTCTCCGAGACCGATACCTTCACGATCACCCACGCCAGACATATGGCGGCGAAGGTCGCGGCGGACCTCAAACGTCTCCAGCGCTTCTACGGCCAGCCCAGCGATGCCGCCATCACCGCCTACCAAGACGAAGTCACTCAGCTCCTCAGGGAGGGCTATCTCGGGACCGTCACCTACGGCTTCCGCAGGGATGGAGCGTTCATCGAGCCGTCGCTCCGGTACACCGCGCACGATCTCGCCGGGTCAACCACCGACGATGATGACCCGGGGCGCGTTCGCCCCGGAGCCGATACGAGCGGCGCCACGTTCTACAGCTACTTGACCTACAGCGCGGCATGGGACCAGCTCTCCTCGGCCGACCAGCAGACCTTCGAGTCAAAGCTCCCTATCACGCGCGGATCCGCCCCGGAGCCCGCCGTGAACGGGGTCCTGCGTTCCGATCGAATCTACTCCGCAGGCGGCCGGTCGCTTGATCGGCAAAGCGTGAAGGCCTCGTGATGTCGTCCGATCTCTCCTTCGACGACCTCTTCGAGAATCGTATCGACCTTCCCGACAGCGACGCCCAGGAGAGGCTTGGGCGCCTTGTCGGCCTCGACGACCACAAGGACCGCCTAACCAAGATCCTCGGCCTTCTTGTGAACCCGCAGGGTCTCGCGACTTGGGCCAAACAGCATCACGCGCACGCTGGTGCACTTCTCGACGTGGTCTTGTCGCGTCCCCCGCTAATCGTCCTCGCAGGCGACGTAGGCTCAGGAAAGACGGAGCTCGCCGAGACCATCGGCGATGCGGTTGCGCGCCAGGAGAAGATCGACATCACCCTCCTACCGCTCAGCCTCTCGACGCGAGGTCAAGGGCGAGTGGGCGAGATGACGAAGCTTCTCTCCGCAGCGTTCGACGCCACACTCGATGAGGCGCGCAAGCTCATGTCCTCCTCCGGTACCGCACGCGGAGCTGTCATCCTCCTAGTTGACGAGGCCGACGCCCTAGCCCAATCGCGGGAGAACGCGCAAATGCACCACGAGGACCGCGCAGGGGTGAATGCGTTCATCCGCGGCGTGGACCGGATCGCCAACAGCAAGGCGCCCGCAGCGGTTATCATGTGCACGAACCGTCTTGGTGCTCTTGACCCGGCAGTGAGACGCCGCGCGGCCGATGTACTGACGTTCCAGCGGCCCAACGCAGCCCAGCGACGGGCAGTCCTCGCAAATGCGCTCTCTCCGTTAGATTTCTCCCCGCAGCAGATCGATGCGATCGTCGCTGCAACTGGTCGCCAGAACGGGAGAGACTACGGCTTCACCTTCTCGGACCTTGTCCAGCGCCTGCTGCCCGCAATCGCCCTCGACGCATATCCGAATCACCCTGTGACGCCTACGCGTGCCCTTGCGGTCGCCGACGGCCTGGCGCCAACGCCGCCGTTTCGGGAGGAGCACCCTTGAGTAGCTGTTCGCGAGCTCTACGTCTGCCCTCTCCTCGTCGAGCCGTCGGGGAGCGCCTTGCTAGTGTTCGCCCCAATCTGGCGGCGCAGGGGTACGGTGCGAAGAATTGAGCCGAAGCGTCGACCCGATCCAAGCGGGCCTTGACTACCAGGCGCGCTTCTTCTGGCTGCAGGCAGCGACAGCGCTGCTACACCGCGATGGCACCGTCGCGCGAATCGGATTTGACGTCCCCGACATTCCTGGGTTCGACGACGTTGTAATCGAACACGCTCAGCCACAGCGCGGAGAGTTCGGCGACCTGTTTTCCTTCGACTACTTTCAGGTGAAGTTCCATGTTGACCAGACCGGCGCTCTGACCGCTGAGACGCTGACGAATCCCGCGGAGATTGGAGCGACCGCGATTTCGCTTCTTGGCCGCATGCAGAAGCTGCGTGACCAGCTCGGCGAGCGCGTGGCCCATGCTCGTTTTCACTTCGTCTCGACCTATCCAGTCGCCCGCGACGACCCGTTGGCGAAACTCGTAGACAACAGTCAGGGCGGAGCAATCCGAATGTCGCTCCTTCAGCGTGGCGGAGCTCGATCTGCGATGGGGAAGCTCCGCACCAGATGGCGCGAGCACCTCGAGCTTGCGTCCGACCAAGAGCTCTTCGAGCTCCTTCGGCCCCTCCGCATCTGGTCTGCGGCTCCAGACTTGCGACGCGTCCAAGACGAGCTCGACCGCCTACTCCCGGCCGTGGGCCTTCGAGCGACCAGGGGCGAGGGTGCTGTGGCACCGTACGACGACCTCATCTGGAAGCTTCATCAAGAGGGGACCTACTACTTCTCGGCCGATTCGCTCATGAGGGAGTGCGAGCAGGCGGGCCTTGCCACAGAGATCTCGCCTCCCTCACCGGCGCCGCACACTGTCGGAGTACGCAGCTTCAAACGCCCTGGCGTTGAGCTCGCTAACCAGTCGGATGATCTACTTTGTCTTCTCGACGCCTTCGACGGACGGTTCCTTCTCCCTGACGAGTCCTGGGGCTCAGTTCACGCAAGGATGGACGAGTTCTTTCGGCGGATCGTGGCTGCACACCGTGTGTTTCGGCTACACCTCGATGCTCACGCCAGCCTCGCCTTTGTCGCCGGCTACCTTCTCGACGCAAAACAAGGGCTTGACATTAGCCTCGTGCAAAGCTCTCGAGGCGGTGTGCAGGTTTGGTCAACGGCCACCGGCGGCAAAGCAGCAGGCGCGGACCTCTCGATCCAAGAAATCTCGGCTGGCGAAGGCGACGACGTAGCCCTTGCCCTCGGCATCACCCACGACGTCACGCCCGACGTCGAGCAGTTCCTAACGGAATCGTCCCCGGGGATCGGCCGCATCATCGCCGCCCAACCCCGCGAAGGGACCGGCCAAAGCGCGGTTCGCGACTCGAACCACGCAATCGCAATCGCTGACGAACTCGCCCGCCGCCTGAAGGCTCGCTCGATCCGCGAACGCGCGGCGCGACTTCACATCTTTGCCGCCGCGCCGAACGCGTTGATGTTCATGCTCGGCCAGCTCGCCAAGGGCGGCGGACACATCACCCTGTACGAGTTCGACTTCGAGGGCCTTGAAGGCGGGGGCTACAAGCCTAGCCTCACCGTACCTGTCGAATAACTCGAGGTCGGGCGCAAGGGCGACCCGATCGCACTCAGCCTGCGTGGGGAAGATCGGGAGACCTAAGCACCCTTCCCTTCAACCGCAGCGGCCCCGGGTTCTAGGGGCTCATTCTGCCGGACCCGCGTCTCCCTGAAGGTCATCCAGAAACTCAGACGCCGGGTCAACGCCCGTCACGAGCAGATGGTCCCGAGCACGGGTGCACGCGACGTACAGGAGGTGCCGCTCGGTCTGGTAGACGTCCTCCAGGTCCGAGTCGTCCGCGACCCCCTCAATCCGGCTCTGCAGGGGCACGATCTCATCGTCACACGCCATCACGGCGACAGCCCGGAACTCGAGCCCTTTGGCCAAGTGCATCGTCGTGATGGACAGCTTCCCGTGCGTGGTCTCCATCCGGTCGCCAACGACCTGGGACGGCACGTCCAGTGCATCGACGGCCGCCTGAGCCCTGGGAAGCTCCGCATCTGATCGGACGAAGACGGCAATCTCGTGGGGCTCAAGTCCCTCAGCCAGCCAGCCCTGCAAGCGAGAGCTGACTTCCTCCCGCTCCTGCTCCGCAGAGCCAAGGACCTGGATGATCGGGGCGGGCCCGTTGAACACCGAGACGGTCCCCCGGCGGTCCTCCAGGTTCCCGTCCACGTCCGCGAGGGCCGGACCGAGCAGCCTGTCCGCCTGCATCCGGATCTGGTGCGATGTCCGGTAGTTGATCCGAAGGGTCGCCGAGCGCCCCCGGATCTCAACGCCAAGAGCTTTCCACGAGAACGGCTGGCGGAAGATGCGCTGGCCCAGATCACCCGCGAAGAAGACGCTATCAGGCCGGCCGCCGCCGAGAGCCCCAAGGAAGCGAAGCTCGGCCACACCGATGTCTTGGGCCTCGTCCACCACGGCGAAATCGAAGGGAGGATGCTTCGCCTTACCCACCTGCTCCGCCAACCTTCCGAATACATCCGCCTGGGTGAGGAGCCCCTGATCGTCCAGGGCCGCTCGGACACCCTCGAACAGGGTCCAGAGCGCTGCGCGTTGCTTCTCCGCCAATCTGGTCTTGCGGCCAAGCCGCCGGACGTCTCGGTAGTCCTCCCAGCTTCTCAGCTGCCAGGCATCGACGACGTCTGACCATTCCATCCACAGGAAGTGGGGGCTGAACCGCTGGTTCTCCAGCCCGCTCGCGGCCTCAAGGAGCAGACCCTTCACTTGTTCTTCGCTCGCGAGGTTCGTTCGACCGAAGTTGGCGTCGTGGAGCCTCATCCCAATCCCACTCATGGAATGGACTTCCAGCCGCTCGCCCAGCCGAGGTTCATTCCCAATCAGCCGCTTGAGGCGCGCCCGGAGCGCGTTGGCCAGAATCTCCGAGAATGTCGTGAGTAGGACACGCGCTTCCGGATGCTCCCGCGCGAGGTGGACCGCGCGGTGCAAGGCGACGATGGTCTTGCCTGTGCCAGCAGACCCAGAGACCCTGGCGGGACCAGAGTACGCACGTTCGACGAGCTCCCGCTGCGCGGGATGGAGAAAGACGGTCCATTTCTCCCACGGGTACTCGAGCGCCCTCTCGAGTTCCTCCGCGTTCGTCATCACCCGGAAGCGCCGCTGCGCATCCGGATGAGCGAACGGATCCACCTCGTCGCTAGCGTGAACCGGGAGCACAGGAGTGCTTCCCGTCGCCAGCTCCAGCAACGCCTCGGCCGCCTCGCCTGGCAGATGGTCCGCTAGCTCCAAGATCGTGTCTTCTGTGGCTCCGCGGACCTCTTCAAGCCACTCGGGTGGTACGCCGTACCCAAGGAGATCGTCGTCTAGAACACCCTCGAAGAGCACCGGTTTCGGCGCACTCGGCGCCGCCGTCGCCGGCCCCTCGACGTATCGCGGAACCTCAATCTCCCTGACCGTTTCTCTGATCTCTACGAGCTGGGCCGCGCCAGTCTTCGGGTGCCGCTCGAGCTTCCGACGCTCTGCCCAGCGATAGGCCGCGTCGTGGTGATCCACGTAGCACAGGAGCAGGCTTCCGGATGTCTTGTGGACAATCACCCGGATATCTCGACTGACCCGTACCGACCAGAAGTCCTTGTCCTTCGCCCGGTCGAGCCTATGAAACTTCATCCCGGGGTTCGCCGGATTGAGCTGCAGATCGAAGGCGGTGGTCTTTACCGCCTTCTGCTCCTCCCCCGTTAGCTTCGCAAGGCTCTCCGTGAAGGTATCCGCAATCCGAAGGTCCATTAGTGCACTCGACCCGCTATTTCTCTAGATCTGTGTCGGAAGGCCAATCCTCAGGGACGAGCTTATTCCCCTGCCGCCAACGCTCTACGATTGACTTCTGGTACCAGTCCTCAGAAATATCCGCGTGCTCGGTAACTATCACCTGGAACCGGGGAGCCAGCCCCTCGACCACATCGGATATGAAACGAAACATCCGCGTGACGGCCACGCGATCATCGTCCGGGACAGCCTCCATCGAACCGTCCTTGTCTTGCTCAGGCGGGAAATATACCTGCGACGGTTGATCCAAGAACAAGAACCTCGGAACCGGTCTGTCCTCCTCTGCGAACCACTCGTGAAGTCCGAGATGAGCGATCAAGTGGTACCCGACCCAGTTTTCCCCGCTTCCCATTCGCGCCATAGGCACGGGTCCGTTTCGGGTATCCGCCACAATCGTCAGTTTCTTAATGTCAAGGCGGAGCGGATACCGCGAGTGCTCCAACTCCAGATGCCTTGCCCATGCTGTCAACCGCTGCCCAAGAATCGACGTGATTGACTCGATCCGCTCGCCTACCCGGTCGCTACTCAGTTCTTCCTCAAGCGCCTCGCACTGGCTTCGGAGCTCGACAGACTGACTCTCAAGCGCCGTTGTGTCGGGCAGTTCCGGCAGGCTTTCCAAGTACAGGCTCACTCGGCCCAGAACATGGGATCGTCTCGTAGCTTCGTCCTGCGCCTGCTGCAGCCGCTCGTCCGAAGCCCGAACCGCTTCCATCGCAGCGCGATTCGCCCCTAGAGAGACGCGCACACCGCTCAACCCCGTTTCCAGCTCGGCGATCGCACGCTCGACCTGCGGTGCCCCTCGGGTGACGGAGTCAAGTCGTGCGGAGACTTCAGCTAGGGACTCACTAACCTGCTCGACTCTTGGAATGGCCTCTTCACCTAGAGGCTGCATGCACAACGGGCACTCATGTGCTGACTCAGAGCCTTCGAAAATCCCGATCGAGACCAACCTGGCCTTTTGCTCCGTCGCTTCTCTCGAAAAGCCCTCTTCGTCGCGTCCGAAGGCACGAGCGGAGCCGATCTCCTCGCTCAGAGCGCGCTGATCGGCCAGCAATCCCGCCCGCTCCTCGGATAGCCGCCGGTACTCGCTCGGTTCGCCAGCCTCAAGCTCCGCGTCGGAAACCGGCCGGCTCCCGACATCCCGCAGCGCCGGGACAAGCTCTTCCCAAGTAGTCGCGACAACGGTCGTTAGCCCAACGTCCCTGGCTTGAGCCAAGAGAGAAGACGCCCTGCTAGTGCCGTCGCCTTGAATTGCCCTCTGCTCAGCGAGCTCGCGATCGATCGCCCGAAGACGCTCCCGGAGTCGTCGCAGCTCCTCTCTCTTTCGGACATAGTCATCATCCACGGCGCCCAGGAAGTACGGAAGAGTATCCTTGAGTGCCTGAGCCACCCAGTTGTCAGCCGCTCCATGAAAGAGCTGATTCCGTCGAATGATCTCGTCCTGGGGCTGAAAGCAGAGCGGCAGTGCGTGCCGAACGTTCGCGCTAAGTGGGCGGCGTGTTTGCCCCTCGGGCGGTTCATGGAGATGATCGCCAATCCCGGTCCAGCTCGTGAGGAGCGTGCCTAGCCCTTCCGTATTCGTGGTACTCCGCAAGTCATCTCCGGACGGTACCCGCACTTCGTCGCCGATATCCACAAAGCAGTCTTCGCTCGCGGCTGCCCGCGCGCCGGGACATCGACGCGCGATAAAGGACTGACCGTCTTTGAGCTGGAGCCGAAGGCCAAACCATGAAACCGACCGCAAGATCGGCCCTTCTGGAACTCTGCATTCGCTCGCACCAAAGCAGTAGTCGACGATATCGACAAGTGCCGATTTCCCAGTCTTCGACGCTCCCGTAATCACGTTCAACTCGCCCGGCCGCAACGAAACCACCCGGCTTCGGCCGTCGTGACTGAAGACCGCTATGTCTAGGATCTGCATTGTCACGGCCGGACCCCGACGAGCGCCAACACGGTCCGCGAGTTGCCCGCACGAGCGAACCACCTCCCTACGAACCGAGCCCGCTTCGAGCACAGGCGTACTTCGTCACTCGCGTCCCTGAGCGAACGAGAGACGACACGGCTCAATGTGGATATGGATGTCAGCCGCCCCTCCGACAGGGCGACAAGTCGGTGTGAGCCTCCAACTAAGATGGCCTCACGAGTGAAGGGGACCAACAGTCGGGCCCGGCTCGAAACCCTGCCCCGCGCGAGCGGATTCTGTGCCAACCACACAGCGAGGCTCGTGCGAATCGACGCAGGCAAGCTCGAACGCGTCTCTCGGTGAAGAACCAGAGGAAGAACCAAGAACGCCTCCTCAACTGGCATCCCCCGGCCCTCATCCTCCTCTTCGTGGCCACGCGACGCATGCCAAAGCAGATTCGCGCAGAACGCCGGATTCAGCAGCGCTTTCTCCTCCATCGACCGCGCGGCCCAGGAGGTCACGAGGCGGCCCCTTGCTGCTGACCGAGCACCGACGCGAGCAGTTCACGGAACTCAGGATGCCAGCCAATTCGCACGTCGTCGGAGAGCATATGGAGCGATCCGCGGGAAACGAATGGCTCCGTTACGTCTGCCCGAATCGGCAGCGTTGCCTGTTCTGCCCACTGAAGAACCGCTCGAGCTGCTGTCTGCTTCGCCGCTCTTGTAGCGCCCTCTCCCAACTCGTCCCTCATAGCATCGAACACAAGCTCCCATTCCTCGACCAGGCGCAGTTCGTACTTGTGGAGGTCAATGCCAACGACCAAATCGTCGCGAAGCCATCTAGAACGCTGCTCATATGCCCGGTAGTAGTCTCTAATCGCGGCGGCCACACGCCCTTTTCCCGCCTTGATCAGCTCAAGTTGCCGGACAAAGACATTCTCCTGATACGCAGCGTGTGTCACTTCATCAAGAGTGAACTCCAACAGGTCGTCGTCGATTGGCAACCCTGTCTTCTTGAACTGCTCGCGGAGGTCAGCCATCTGCGCCTCGAGCTCAACAGCCCCGATTCGTTCGCCTGTCGGGCTCGCGAGTTGAACGAGCACTCGACGAAACCACCACCCCTCGAGCCGATCAAGGAATGCTCCATGATGTTCCTTACCAGCAGCCCAGTAGACCTCTAGCCGCAGCTCCTCACCCAACTCGTCGATTGTTGCTGCAGCATCGACCACCAGAACTCGATCAAGCAACGACGCTCGTTGAGTGGGGTGAACCGCGAGGTAGGCCTTGTAGCACTTCGCATTCGCCTTGTTAGTGGAAGACGCTGCTGTCGTGTCCAGCGACTTCTGAGCCGCGGGGGCATCGCGGCCGGAACATCGAAGCCGCGAAGCCGCTGAACCACTGGGCGCAGATCCTGTTGTTACGAGAACCAGATTGGCAGTGACAGGAATCTCGCCGGAGGCATGTCCCTCAAACCAGATCCTCAATGTCTTCCATAGGTCTACACTCGCGTCTGTGAGGGCAGCCACCTTCGACAGGTGGTGTTTCGTCTGCAGTAAATCAGTCGCGTCTCCACCAGCTGTCTCGAAAGTCACGTCATCGAGGGTTTCTACTGAGACAAGGAAGTCTGGCTGGCTCTTCTGGCGGCGAAGAGCCCAAAGCAGAGCCGCGCGCACTTGGTACAAATATCCAAGCGACGAGTCGATCGCTGAGAACTTTTGACTACCAGACTTCGCCACGCCTGCGCACCTCGACGGCTAACTACCTGCGGACATGAGCAGCTAGTTCAGATGGACTCCCATTCGTTAGGCGACCCTGAAGACCTTCATCACCTCGTCCCCCAGGTGGTTGATCACCTTGACAGCGATCCGGCCAGACTCCGGCTTGGGGAATGTCCGGGATGTATCACTGTGGAGCGACTCCCAGGCTTCTTCGTTGATTTCAGCCTTCAGCGTATTCCTGAGCGCCTTGTAGGGGTCACTCGCCCCGAGGAAGTATGCATGGCGCACGAAGAAGCTCTCTTCATTGTAGTCAGTGTCTACGAACCAGCAGGCTATGCCCTCTGCTCCATCGCTACGCACTTCTCCGGTATTCGGATGGAAGACGTCTACCCCATTGATCCTCACCTGAATCCGATCAGGCACATCATCTACTGAGAGGATGTCGATATCCGGCTCGCCGAAGATCACGAACAAGTTCCCTTTGCCAGTGCTCTTGAGATCTTCCGCCATATGCAGATCCGCGTTCATATGCGCCTTCAGAATCGGTATTCGACCGAGCTTGTCGAACTCGGATGCGTGAGCGTCGTAGCTGAAGGCGCACGCAATAAGAACGTCGAAGTCGGCATCCCCCGCCTCGCGAGCAGCTGCGACAAGATCGGGTCTTGCAACCGTGCCAAACTCAGGACCGACGAAAACCGCTGCGCGCCTCTCGGGCGCCGACTCATCGACGCCCTCTTGATAGCGGGCCTCCCCACCAATCAAATCTCCCGGCCACGGCATAACGCTCGAGAACTCGATCTTGTCCTCCTTGTGAGCTTGCTGGACTCCGGCGATCTTGAGGTTCTCCAAAATCATCGAGATGAAGTCGGCAGTCTGCCCATCCGCCGAGTCCGAACCACGAACTCGCTCAATCAACTCGTCATTCTCGTCAACATCGAGCGACCGGTGCGGAGAGACGCTCTCCACAGTGAAGGGACCGGCGACGCGCACCTTCGACCTGTCTTGGTAGGGCTTGTCGTAGAGGTGCTCGAAGTCCGCCTTGGCGGCGATGGAAGCGTCGATTTCCTCTTGGCGCGCTACTCGCGCCCCCCACCACTCGGCATGAAGTTGCTTGGCGTCGCCGGACCACTTGCCTTCTGATTCGCGGGGGATCTCCCATTCCTCCCACTTCTGCTTCACTGCCTTGTTCAACTGGTCCCGGAGACGCTCCAACGTCTCCTGGTGCTTCTCCCAGATGACATCAATTTCACCGTTGCTAGCAATGGACTTGAGCTGCACACTCGGCAGCCGCTCGCAGACAAACCCACGACGAATATCACAACGAGTGGGCGCCTCAGAAACCGACGCGCGAGCGATCTCTGCCTCTTTCTCCTGTCCGTCACGACTATCTGCGAGCAGATAGTAGGAATATCGAGCACCCATCAAACGAGCCCTTGCAAGAGCGAGCGCCACACGAGAGGTATCGATCGTGATCCAACGGCGCCCCCACTGCTCAGCGACGTAGGCAGTCGTACCGGATCCACAGGTTGGGTCGAGCACCAAATCGCCGGGGTCGGAGAATGAGAGCAGGACGTTTTGCACGATTCGCGTATTCGTTTGAACGACGTAGACCTTGTGCTGTGCGCCAGCGAGGCTCGTAGTCCAGATGTTGTTGATCGGAGCTGCCGGCTTGTCGTTCCACGGTTCGATGTAGAATGGTCTCGTCTTTCCTTTAGCCACGCGGCCTGCCCGCGCGAGGCGACGTCTCCCGTCCTCGTGCGTGCGCCAATGCCGTCCTGAGCCGGGGTAGTACTCCGACGAGAAGACGTTCCATGGCACTTGAGAAGTACCCGAGTCTCCATCCTGCGTCAGCGTAATGTCTGTTCGGATGGGCACCCTGTCGTCGGGGATCAGAGACGGATCATCCTTCCACTCCCGAGGTATCGGATGAATGCGAAGCTCCGAGTCCAGCGTCTTGTTGAACTTTGAGAAATCGATTCCGGCCAACGATTTCTCGGGCCGAATCGCCCGGTACTTCAGCTGAGTCTTAGATTTCGCATAGACGACCAAGTAGTCAGCCACCGAGGGGACGAAATTGGCTTCCTGGTGATGCGTCTTCTTTACAGTTATTTGGCATACAAAGTTCTCGTCACCGAATACCTCGTCGAGAATCGAGCGGATCCGGTGGACGTTCTCATCACCAATCTGGAGAACTAGGCACCCGGATTGACTAAGGAGATCCCTCGCGACAGTCATGCGGTCGCGCAAGTAGGAAAAATAGGAGTGAATTCCATCGCGCCACGTGTCGCGAAAGGCCTTCACCTGCTCTGGCTCACGCGTGATGTGATCGGGTTTTCCGTCCGTGACTTCTGTGCTCGTCGTCGACCATTGGAAATTCGAGTTGAACTTGATCCCGTAAGGCGGGTCGATATAGATGCACTGCACCTTTCCCCGCAAACCCTCTCGCTCTGCCAGCGAAGCCATCACTTGGAGGCCGTCGCCCAGTATCATTCGGTTCGTCCAATTGGCATCGTGCTGGTAGAACTCTGTCTTGGCGGCCTCCTCCGATATTCCATTGAAATCGGCGAACAGATCGGGCTGGAACTCCGGCTCTTTGGCGGCGATCTCCGCCTCGTTTTCCTCGGTCCTATGAACGAGATCGTCGACCAGGACTTTCGGGTGGACCTTCTCTTGGATGAAGAGTGGGGGCCCTTGCACGACCAAGTCCGACCAGTCCGGATCGTCCTTTCCGCGCCAGACCAGCTGCGGATCTAGCTCCAATCCGTCGTATTGAGGTGAAGGCCGGACATTGAAATGGCCCTGCGAGTGTGAGATGAAGGAGTTACGAGGCTTCTCCACCGACACCCAACAAGGCCACTTCAGTGCGATTGATTCAAGGCTCTATTCGG
>JAAETT010000375.1 GCA_024228115.1 bacterium | reverse complement strand
CTCACGCGCCAAGTCCAAGCCTGGCAAGACGATCGCAACCGAACGACGAAGGGCGTCGACTGGCAATTCACGACCCAACAAGCCCGCGTGAAACTGCGACGACTCTACCCCCAGCTTTTGGTGTGACAAGGGACTAGGAGCGCATCGGCATCGAGCTCGAGGTGGTGGTCCTGGGCATGCGCCACGATGGGCGCAATCGAGATCACCAGTGCAACCGCCCACCGACTAGCTCGCTGGCTGGGGCCTCGTCTTCTGCATCTCGAGCCGGTCATCATTTCTTTGGACCCTCACGGAAGACGCGCCTGCTCACTTCCGAGAGGAAGGCGCGCGAGCAGCTCATCCAGCGAGGCGCAGGCTTGCACTCCGCTGGCGAGAGAGAGCGGCGCGCGAGGGAGCGCGGCGCGCACACGGGTTTGGCCCGGGGTTTGCGAGTTCCGGGTCCGGTCCTCTCCAGCGACCTGGGGAAGCGGGTGCCGGCGGAGGGAGAAATCGTTCCACCGAACAAAGGGCTGGCGCGGGTCGTTCCAGCAGCGCGCGTCGATGAAGCCGTCGCCGTCCGGGTCCCCGTCGAGGGGGCTGTGGAACGTACCGAGGTCGCAATCTTCGTCATGCCCTTCGAAATCACAGATCTCCACGTTGCCCGGGTAGCGCGACCGGTCATTGTCGTCGCAGTCGTCTCCACCGCAGCGAATGCTCTTGTGGCCGTCGCCGTCGGCGTCCGGTTCGAGCGTGAGGCACTCCTCCCGGATGCAGGTATCAGCGCTGTAGGGAGGCACGGGCTCCTCGAGGCACGCGAAGCCCGGTTCACAGCGGGGACCTTCGTTGGAGGGAATGCAGCCCAGGTCGTCGGCGCCCCCGGCGCCGGGGGCGCAGAGCTCCTCGCCATTGCACCAGAGGCCGTCGTCGCACTCCTGATCCGACTGGCAGTGGTCCGCCGATGCCGCGGCCGCCCAGGTGATGGCGCACACCAGCAACCCGACCAGGATCACCCACCGGGTTTTCGACGCCCGGCTCCGCTTCAACCGCAGTCGGCCCATCGCTCCGGGTCCGTGTCGTCGCAGTCGCCACCTCTCAAGATGAGCCACTCTCCCTCCTCCTGGGCCTGGCGAATGTCGTCCGGGCACACCTCTAGCGCGCTCTCGGGGTCGCCCCAGCCGTCACCGTCGGCGTCCGAGTAGGCGAAGAACGTCTGCCCCTCGTCGACCTCACCATCGCAGTCGTTGTCCAGACGGTCACAGATCTCGGTTGCATGGGGGTTCACATCGGGTCGGGTCTCGTCGCAATCGTCCCCACGATGAGAGATGGCGTAGGCGAACTCGTCGCTGAGAGCACGGGCGCTGATCACGGCGGTGCTCCGTGCCGTCCGCAAGCCATCGAACTGCGCCTTTCGCGCCATCAAGCTCAGCTGTTGGGTTGGCGCTGCGCTTCCCTCGCGCTGGGTCGTCGTGGCCCGCGCATCGGCCTCGGTGTGCTCGAGCGAAATCTCGGTCTGGGCGGGAGCCACCGGGGGCACGACCTTCTTCGAGCGCGACTTGCGCGGCGCGGGAGCGGTCAGCCCAGTCTGCGTACCCTTGCGCGTTGCCGGAGCGGTCAGTCCGGTCGGCGAATCCTTGCGCTTGCGGGCCTCCGCAGCGACGACCAGCCGACGGCACGCCTCGTCGTTGCCCGCGTTCCCATCTGCCCGGGCTTCTACCCGCGCGCAGAGTTCGTAGTCGCCGGCGGGGAGCTGCGGCGGCACGGAGATGCGGGGGAACCGGTGGGTGTGAGCCGAGCCGGACCGGAGCGCACGGCCCTGCTCGGAGCCCAGTACCGTGCGCGTGCCGGCCCGCAGCAGTTGGATGCCGACGTCGTATCGTTCGGAGGCGCCCTTGCCCCGGTTGCGGATATCCACCCGGACCGGGGCAAGGGTGGCGCCCGCGCTTCCCTTCGAAGGGCCCTGGAGGCCGGTCGCGAGATCGGCCGGGCACGTCCGCGCCGTACTCTCGTGCCAGCGGCCAGCGACCCGGATGCGGAGCTGGCAGGCGCGGCCGCCGACGGGATGGCCGCCGATCTCGCAGGTGGGAACTGCGGCCGAGCCGGGCCTCACCGTCGCACCCAGGCAGTCGGTCGCGCACTGCGGAGTCCGCCCGGTGAGGCCGCGCCCTCGTATCGAGTAGCTCGCACCGTTTCGGACGCAGGTCGGGGTGCTAAGCCCCGTGACCGTCGACACCTTGGGCTTCGAGCCCTTTTGGGCCGATTTGCCGTCCCCGGCGCCGATCACGAGGAGAGCCACGAGTCCGAGCACAGCCGCTCTGTGCGCCATCGAATTCTCCCATGTGCCGCCCCGAAACAGACTGCAACCCGGATGCCACGTTTCTTGGACGCTCCACGCCCCCATGACGCTCCCTGGGGCGGTCTGTCCGTCGTAGAGCCCTGGGCCTGTGGCCGGAATCCTCGTGGGCGCGTCGCAGTTCCGGTGGATGAGGCGATCCGTGCCGCCTGCGTCCCCAACTCGCTGGATTCCCCGCCCAGGGTCTCGCTAGGCCGAGATTCCCCGGGTGTTGTCACTACGGGGCCTATCGGAACTCGAAGATCCGCCTGCCCGTGCTATCTGCCGGGGAGCTGAGAAACCTCGTCGAAGCGGCGATCTAGCTCCAATCCGTCGTATTGAGGTGAAGGCCGGACATTGAAATGGCCCTGCGAGTGTGAGATGAAGGAGTTACGAGGCTTCTCCACCGACACCCAACAAGGCCACTTCAGTGCGATTGATTCAAGGCTCTATTCGG
>JAAETT010000374.1 GCA_024228115.1 bacterium | reverse complement strand
GCCGAGGCACGCCCCAAATTCTCGCCACGGAATGGGCATCGACCACCCAAAACGAAATCCGTCAGCGTCAATCGCCGCGCGGCACGCCGAAACCGTGGAAAGCCAGGTTCTCAGCCAACTTTCGTGCATAGTTCAGGCTAATGCCGATCTCAGAAAGACCCGACTGGCTAGCGTGGCAGGGCATCGCTCTCGGCAGTCGGATGACGATGTCCGTGATGTCGACCTCGATCGGTTGCGTCACAGCGTAGAGAACAGCCGTGGCCAGACGATCGTGGAGGGCGGTAGCCACTGCGGCTTCGTGAGCCCCTACGGCCCGGCCCCATCGACGTGAATGGCTTCGAGAGCCCCTCGTGCAAGTGCCGGAGAGCCTCCTCACCGCTGGCCAGGATTGCTCAGAATTGCGACCGGATCGGGCCGGGCTGTCGTGGGGCTGGGCCTCTATCCTTCACGGCGCGCCGGGGACGATCTCGATGCAGGGCGATCATTCTGCCTGCCCACAGCCTTTGGAGAAGAGCCATGACCACCGCTTCAGCGTCGAACGACTTCCGCTTCATCATCATGGGGGCGGGAATGTCTGGAATCCTGAGCGCGATCAAGCTCCAGGAGGCCGGGCTCGACGACTATGTGATCTACGAGAAGGCCGATCGCCTGGGCGGCACGTGGCGAGAGAACGAGTATCCGGGAATCGCCTGCGACGTTCCGTCGCATATGTACTGCTACACCTTCGCCTCCAACCCCGAGTGGACCCACCGCCACCCCCCCGGAGCCGAGATTCAGGCCTACTTCGAGGATGTCGCCCACCGCTACGGCGTCGACTCGCGAATCCAGTTCCGCAAAGAGATCACCCGCTGCGAGTTCGTGGACGGCCGCTGGAAGATCGAGATGTCCGACGGCTCCACGGACGCGGGAGACTTCGTCATTGCTGCCACCGGAGTTCTCCACCACCCCGCGACCCCCGAAATCGAAGGTCTCGATTCCTTCGGCGGTGCATGCTTCCACAGCGCGCGCTGGAACCACGAAGTGCCCCTCGAAGGCAAGCGCGTCGGCGTGATCGGCACGGGCTCGACTGCCACCCAGATCACCGGTGCACTGGTGGACAAGGTGGCGAAGCTCTCGCTCTTCCAGCGTACCCCGCAGTGGATCATGCCGATCGAGAACCCGGCCTACACCGAAGAGGAGAAGGCCGAGTTCCGGAAGGACCCTGGGGCCATCAAGCAGATCCGAGACGATGTCACGCGCGCGTTCATCGACGGCTTCGCCAACATCCTGCACGAGGTCGACTCCCCCGGGCTGTTGGCGGTCCAGACCCTCTGTCAGCAGAATCTCGACGACAACGTGAAGGATCCCGTGCTGCGGGAGAAGCTGCGTCCCGACTACCGGGCGGGGTGCAAGCGCCTGATCATGTCGGAGAACTTCTACGATGCGATCCAACATCCCAACGCGGAGCTCGTCACCGAGGGAATCGAGCGGATCGAGGAATCCGGGGTGCGGACCGTGGACGGTCGACTGCACGAGCTCGACGTCCTGGTCCTGGCGACCGGGTTCCAGCCCGATCGCTTCATGCGACCGATGGAGATCGTGGGGCGAGACGGCAAGCGCCTCGCCGACATGTGGGAGAAGGGGCCGTTTGCGTACAAGGCGATCTCCATTCCCGACATTCCGAACTTCTTCATGCTGAATGGGCCTTATGGGCCCGTCGGAAACTTCTCCCTGATCGATGTCGCGGAGATGCAGTTTTCCTACATCATGCAGCTGATCGACCAGGTTCGATCCGGCTCATGCAAGGAGCTCTGCGCCTCGCAGTCCGCAACGGAGCGCTTCGACGCCGAACGGGTCGAGGCCGCCAAGAAGACGATCTGGGCCTCCGGCTGCCGGAGCTGGTACCTCGACGCCGACGGCATTCCGGCAGCCTGGCCGTGGACCTTCGACCGTTTCACGGAGGAAATGGAGAGGCCGACCCTCGAGGACTACGACATGAGCTAGCTCCAATCCGTCGTATTGAGGTGAAGGCCGGACATTGAAATGGCCCTGCGAGTGTGAGATGAAGGAGTTACGAGGCTTCTCCACCGACACCCAACAAGGCCACTTCAGTGCGATTGATTCAAGGCTCTATTCGG
>JAAETT010000373.1 GCA_024228115.1 bacterium | reverse complement strand
CGGACAACGCCGAGCCGGGCCCGGTCCGGGCCGCGCGTGCGCGGAGACATCAGGCAGAGGAGCGCCGGTAGCAGCGTGAACGTGCCGAGGAAGGCAAGAATGAACCCGATGGCAGCAGCAAGACCGAACTGCCTGAAGCTCGCGAGATCACTCAAGACGAAGGAGCCAAAGCCCGCAGCCGTCGTGACAGCGGCCCAGAAACAGCCCGGGCCGACCTGATCGGCAGCCTGAACCAGAGCGGCGCCAGGCTCAAGATCGGGATGACGCAGGAAGCCGGTGAGAAGGTGAATCGCTGCAGTGATCGCGATGACCACGAGCACCGGCGGGAGGGCTGCGAGGATCGTGGTCATCGGAATCGAAAGCAGCGCAATGACCCCGTGAATCGCGACCGTGAGCCCTCCGACGGCGAGCACGGGAAGGACCGTGAGCCAGACGTCTCGAAAGAACCCCCAGAGAACCGCGACGATCAGCACGAACATGAGCAGCGTGAGGTTGATCGAATCGGCGTCCAGATCGTCGTCTGCGACGACCGTCCAGACAGGGTCTCCCGCGACGAAAATCTCGCTTCCGAGTTCCTCTTCGTAGTGCGGGACAAGATCGAGGATCGCGTGCACGAGGTCGCGAACCGGCCGGCTATCGAGCGTTTGAAACTCGACGATGATTCCTGCGGTCTTCCCGTCCACCGAAACGACCACGTTCGCGAGGAAGGGTTCTCCAAGCGACTGCTCGGCCAGGGGCTCCCAGTCCGGAGAGAGCGAGTAGTCCCCTCCCCCACCCCGCGCCGCGATCGTCCGCGTCTCGAGTGGGCCGACTACGATCGGCGCATTGAGAACACTCTGCGTCCGGCGCACGTTCGGCAGGGCGTCGAACTCCCGTTGCAGCTTTCCGATGAACTCGAGTGCGGCCCGATCCCGTACCGAAGAACAGACATTGCTACCTGGGCATCCGAACACGACGAGCACGTGCAGCCCGCTGTCGAACTCCTCGAAGAAGTCGGAGAGCCGGTGGACCGCAGGGTCGTCCGGGCCGAAGTAGGCGGCATAGCCCACCTCGCTCGAGAGCTGGGCGGCCTGGAATGCGAGCCCCAAAGTGACGACGAGCCCGAGCCCCACCGTCACCAGCGGCCGTTGGACGCTGATCTCGGTCAGAAACCGAGCAAGGCTCGAGACGCGGTTGAGCAAGGCCGGACCCTCGACGCGGGCCCCGGCCCGCCGTCGGACCAGTATACCGGCATGAACTCAGCTAAGGGCTTGTTTTCGTGACGCTTTTGGCCAACCAGGCGCAGCCAAGACACGCAAATGGCGGGCAAAGCCTGCGACAATCAAACGGGATTCGGAGACCGTGTTGCCTCCCCAAGAGGGTTGGGAATCGTCCAGGCAGATCCCTCGATCAGCTCAGAAGCAGGAGAGTCGGTGCTCCTTGGCTCTGCTCCCGCCGCCTGGCGCTCGCGATTCCGCGGCGTTCAAACGGAGCCCACGCCGCGCGGGCGTGCGCGAACAGCATGCCGGGGGCTCTCCCGTGTTCTTCTGAGAGCTGGGATGGCGCCTGTACCGCGCGCGAACCCACGGCGCTGGCTCGCTTGACTCGACCAGGAAGCGCCAGTACCAGCGGCTCGTGGGCCGCAAGCTCGCGCGACCGGTCCTCGTTGCTGCTTCACGACGGCACGATGTTTGCTCCTACAGGCAGCCGTGCCTCCTTCGACCAAATCAGACGACCGTCTCCAGTGGCGGGAGCGGCCGGTCCTGCGTGTGAACGAGATCGCGGAGATACTCGGGGTGCATCGCTCGACGGTGCATCGGCTCGTGGACCGCGGTCTTCTCGAGAGGGTGAAGCGCGATTCGTGCGGCGTTGCGTGGGTCTCGACGGACAGCCTCTGTCGCTTCCTCGGCGAAGACGTCAGCGAGCCGGTGGCAGGGCCTCCTCCGGGGGGTTCGGCTCCGAGGGCGGCGCGTGCGAAGGCGGACCTCCTGATTGCGTCGCTCCGGAGCCGAGATACGTGAAGTCCCAGTCCTGCGGGACCCAGCGGTTGTAGTGCTTGAGGAGGGTGTCGAGGCGGTCGCCTGCGATGTCGGAGACGGCCTTCGGGGAGCGACCGGCCTGCAGACTCAGCACGATGAACGTGTGTCGAAACGAGTGGAAATCGAGCGGCCGAATGCCGTCGACCTCCGCCAGGTTGATCAAACGCTTCCAGGGGCGGTGGTAGAAGTTGCTCTCCTGCCACCGCCGCCCCTTGGGCGAGAGAAACGCCCAGGGAGGCTCGTCCTGGATGGGCCTCTCTCGCCGCCCCGCGAGGAGACGGTCCAGGATCTCCGCCAAGCGAGGTGCGACGGGTACAGCGCGCCCGTCCGGGTGATCCGTCGACTTGAGGAACTTCTCCTGCCCGCGCGTCACTTGTGTGTTGAACACGATGACCCCGTCGCGCAGATTGATCCGGTCGCGCCGCAGGCCGAGGATCTCGCCCCTCCGGGCACCCGTGTAGTACGCCGTTGCACAGACTTCGAAGATCGAAGGCTCGTGCTCTTCGGCAAGCTCGAGCAGGCGCTCCGCCTCCTGGCGGGTCCAGGGTTCGCGCCGCCGAGGCGGATTCCTGCGCGAGGAGATGCCGTGGCTGCGGAACACCTCCTTCGCGATCTCGACGATCGATTTGTCGCGCTTCTGGAACGCTGGCGGCAGAGCGGTCAGGACCTCCTCCCGTACGGCAACGTTCACCACGCGGCGCAGAATCGAGAGGCAATTCGTCACCGTGCCGGGGGCGAGGCCTTTCTCGCGATAGCAGGCGTCCGCGAATCCGATGAGCTGGGCCTCGCTGAGGCGCCGGAGATCGACCTCGCCGAGCGCCGGGACGAGGTGCCGCTCGATGTTCGCGCGCCAGGTCTGATAAGTACCCTTGGAGAGCTTCGGACCATAGGCCTCGATCCAACGACGGCACGCGTCGCCAAGACGAAGGGGAGCGCGCTGCGGGACCAGACCGAGAAATCCCTCGGCGCGGAGCTGTTCCGCCTCCGCCTGACGGTTGATCTCAGCGGCGACTCGCTCGGCCTCCGCCCGCCCCTTCTCTCCGGAGCCGATCGTCCGCCATTTCTGTCGATCTCCGCTGTAGACCCGGACGCCCCACTTGCCCCGCTTCTTCAGCACGGTGGCCCGCATGTGCAGCCCCTCCAAGCTCCGGCAGCGGTCCGCCTCCCACGACCGGGAACGGACCGGGAACACCGGGAACGGAGAAACCCATAGCGCCGGAGGCCCGGCGACACAAGTGCCTGCCGGGCCTCAGAAATTCCTGGAGCGCGAGACGGGACTCGAACCCGCGACCCTCGGCTTGGGAAGCCGATGCTCTACCAACTGAGCTACTCGCGCGCGGAGGAGGAGGGTCGCACGCGGGTCGTCGTGGGGCAACCGCGCCGGGGCGGCTCTGGGCGATTACTTGACGAGATCGACGAACAGGTCGTCGAGTTCACCGCGGGCGGGCGGCTCTTCGCCGAGGAGTTCGCCCATGCCGGAAGTCGGTTTGCCAGGCGAGGTCGGTGCGGCCTGCTGGGCGGCGGACGGCGAATCGTCGAGCCACTGGGCATCCTCTCCGCCCGGTGCGCTCGGGGTTCCGGCCACGGGCGGCTCGGTCTCCGACGCGATCACTTCTGCCATCTCGAAACTCGGAGCCTCGACCGGTTCGGGAGCACGCGCAGCCTGGGCAGGCTGAGCCATGGCAGCCGACGCGGTCGTCTCGCTGTGGGGCGGAGATGCGGGTGCCGAGGACGACGCAATCGGCGACGGTTCATCCCCGTCCTCATCTTCGGCCCACGGGCGCAGTTCGGCAGCGGCCTGCTCCACGTCGCCGGCGCTGGCCGAGACGCGCCCCGCCACGTGGGCTTCGAAGAGCGCGTTGTCGGCCAGGGTGTTCAGGTAGCGCGGGATGCCCTTCGATGCCTTGACCAGGCCTTGCACCGCCGAGGCATCCAGAATGGCAGGGTTCCCCCCTGCCGTGAGAATCCGGTGGCTCAGATACTGAACCGCGAACTTCTCATCGAGAGGCTTCAGCTCGATGCGCTGGTCGATCCTATCGCAAAGGGCAGGCTCGGCAGCAATTGCGTCATCCAGGCTGGGCAGGCCGACGAGCACCAGACATAGCATACGGCGATCTTCGTACTCGAGATTCAGAAGGCCGCGAAGCTCGCCCAACAAACCCTGCTCAGCGAGGACCTGGGCTTCGTCGAAGATCAGCACGGTCTGCCGGCCATCCTCGCGCACGATGGCAAGCTGCTCGTAGATCTGGGCCATCAAGACCTGACGTTCCGCGGCAGGCTCTTCCACGCCGAGCTGCCGGGCGAAGCGATCGAGGATCCATTGGCCGTCGGTCACGCCTGGGATCGGGACGAGCATGCAGGCCTCGAAGACCTCCTCTTCGAGGGCCTCGAGGAAGTGGCGCACGAGCACGGTCTTCCCGACACCTCCCTCACCGGTGACCAGTGAGAGTCCTTTCCCCTGGAGCGATGCACGCATGAGACGACGCTCCGCATCCTGGTGGACGGGCGACTCATAGTAGAAGGCGGGCTGGGACTCGTTCGAGAAGGGATCCCGGCTGAGCTGGAAGGTCGATAGATGTTCCACGGCGAGACGGGGCTCCTAGACGAATGAGATCTTCTTCTTGCGGCGGCCGGGCTTTTTCGGCGGCTCCGGATCGGCTGTGGTCTGGACGGGCGGATCCGGTTCGGATTCGGGCTCCTCGTCCGGCTCGGACATGACGTCTTCCGGCTCATCGGGCTCGGCGTCCCCCACGTCTTCCGCTTCGCCGTCTTCGAGGCCCTCGGCATCGCTGGCTTCGAAGCTCTCGGGTTCGCCGGCGTCGACGCTCTCCGGCTCTGCGGACGCGTCGGCCTCGTCCTCGGAATCGTCGTCTTGGAGGAAGTCGTCGAAGGATTCGTAGACCGGCGCCTCTGGCGCTTCCTCCTCCGGGCCGGAAGGGCCGTCGGCCATCAATTCATCGAAGTTCTCGAAGCCGGCGTCGTCCGCTTCGACGGTGGCCTCCGCCGCATCGGGATCCGGCTGATCATCCAGGGCCGCCAGCTGCAGGTCGACATCGGGGAAGTCTGCGTCGAGACGTTGCACGGCTTCGAACGCTGCACGTGCGCGAGGTACATCGCCAACGCCCGCATAAGCCCGGCCGAGATCGAATCGCAGACCAATCTGCTGCTCCTCCTCGACGTCGGGCAAAGCCAACGCCTGCTCGAGGTGCGCAACGGCATCGACGATCCGACCCAGATCCATGGCGCAGAGGCCCATCATGTGAAGGCAAGGCAGCCGGCGCTGATCGGAGCCCATGGCGGCCCGGAATTCGCCGATGGCGTCTTCGCACAGGCCCATTTCCTTGTAGGCGATTCCCAGGTCGTAGTGGGCCTCGAAGTCTTCATCCTCGAGCGCGCCCTGAACTCCCTGCTTGAACGCGGCAAAGACCTCCTCGAAGCCTTCACCTTCGGTGTCTGCAGAGAACGGCACATCCGCCCCACCCTCGTCGTCGAGATCGAACGCATCGGAGAGCTGCGCGGCCAGGTCGAAGCCCTCGTCCTCCTCGGAGGAAGCGCCGAATATCACAGGGGCCGTCACCTCCGCCTCGGTGGGGCTCGTCGGAGCGCCCTCCTCAACGGTCGCGGCGGCCTCTGTCTCGACCAACTCGGGTGCGGAAGCATCGAGCTCGGAGTCTTCCGCCTCCAATTCTTCGCTCGCGGAGTCTTCGAACGCTGCGTCGTCAAGCGAGCCAAGCTCCGCCGCCTCCGGCTCGAGTTCCTCGCTGGCGGCCGCTTGGATTCGGCCCGTGTCGTCATCCGGGTCCCCACCGAGGTCGACCTCGGGCGCCAACTCATCCGATGAGGCGTCCTCGTCGGCAAACATGTCATCGCCGACCAGATCCACCATGTCGGAGGAATCATCTTCGGCGTCGCTCGACTCGGCGTCCCATTCGGGTTCGCCGGCTTCGATCGCTGTTTCGTCGGTTCCGACCTCGAGTTCCTCCGGGTCGATCTCGACAGCGCCGGCCTCGACCTCGATGTCATCGGCGTCCATCGCGGCAGCTTCGACGTCGATGTCATCGGCATCGGTCGTAGAAGCGCTGACCGCGTCGGCATCTCCATCGCTCGCCGCCTCGATCTCGCCCACGCGCAACAAGGCGCCCGGGTGGCTCGGCGCAATCGCGAGGATGCGTTCGTAGACGATTCGCGCCTCGTCCAACATGCCCTGCTGGAAGAAGAAGTCGGCCTCTTCCAGGTCTTCGGCCATCTGGGCCGGAGTCGTCGCCGAAGCCGAAGCCCCGACCGCTTCCTCGGGGCTCTCCAGCGAGACCTCACCCTGGGATTCATCGAAGTCGGCGCCATCCGGAACGGCGGCTTCCTCGTCGTCGAAGGCCAGATCCAGCGCGGGATCCGAGATCTCGATCTCTACCGCGGCCGCTCCTTCCCCGGAGACATCCATCAGGCTTTCTTCGGCCGTGGTGACTTCGCCATCCGCGTCCTCGCCGGCCCCGGAAATCTCGAACTCGAGATCTTCATCCCGGTTCTCGTCCTCGGAATCCACGAGTGCATCCTCGACCGAGATCTCCAGCTCACCGGAAAGATCGAACTCCGGCACGAGTTCGTCCGCTTCCACATCGCCGCCATCTCTGGCCGAAGCCGACGGGTCGATCTCGCCTGAATCCGATGGATCGACCGGGACCGCCTGAGAAACGTCGATCTCGTCCGATTCGGAAAGCTCGATCTCGTTCGATTCGGAGAGATCAATCTGAACCGCTTCGGACGGATCGGGCTGCTCCGATTCGGACAGAACGATCTCGTCCTGCTCGGAACCATCGATCTCGAATTCGTCCCCGGAAACTCCCGATGCGACGACCGGTTCGAGACCCTCCTCGGGTTCGGCAGCTTCCTCGGATGCGTCCAGCTCGACGTCTACGTCGAACTCGATCTCTGCATCGTTTCCGGCCAGGGCTCCGGACTCATCTTCTTCGCTCTCCGGTTCCGATTCCGCATCGGGCTCCGCTTCCGGCTGCCCAAGCAGGTCGTCCTCGAGGTCGGATGCGACCTGGGCGGCGGGCGGTTCCAAGCCTTCGGCCCGTCCGGCATCCAATGCTTCTACGCTCTGGCGCAGCGCCTCGAAGGCCGTCGTATCCCCGCACTCGGCCGCAGCCTGGGCGCCGCGCTCGTAGGACGTGATGGCGTGTTCGGCCTGGCCCGTGGCCTCCAGGGCCTCGCCCAACTTCGCGAAGGCAGCCACGCTCGTCGGATCCTGACGGACGATCGAACGCAGGCTGTCGATCGCTCGATCGTGCTTGCCGTAGCGGAGATAGACACTGGCCTCCGCCAGCAGCTGCTCAGGATCGCTGTCGGTCTCGGCGGCCGCTTCGACGCCGGACTCTTCGACCTCCGGCAGCGGCGGCAGGGTGGTATCGCCAAGAGCGCCGTGATCCGCGCCGCTCTCGCCGAGGGGGCTTCCCAGGGACATGCCGTTCGGGTCGAAATCCGGGGCTCCTGCCTCTGCACCCAGATCTTCTACGGCTCCGCCGAGCAGATCGTCGTTTGCGGCATCGCCAGCTCCGGGATCCTCGACCCCTGCCGGGGCGACAAAGCGCTGGGTGATGTCCCGGGCGACATCATCGCTGCCGCGTTCGCGATGGATCTCGGCGGCGCGGCGGTAGGCATCGACACTCTCCGAGCTCTGGCCGAGCCCTCCGCGAGCTTCGCCTAACAACAGCCAGGCATCCGGTTCGTCCGGCTGCTGCTCGATCATCAGATTCGCGGTCTTCTCGGCCGCTTCCAGCTTTCCCGAATCGATTCGTGAGCGTGCGACGGAAGCCAACAGATCGACCCGATCCGGCGCAAGCTCGAGCACGCGCACGAGAACACGAATGCGATCTTCTTCGGCGCCCTGACGATCGAGTTCGGCGGCCACCTCCTCGTACTCGGAGATCGCCTCCTCGTTGCGCTCTTCCTGGCGGAGAAGATCCGCGACCTTCAGGCGGCTGTTCGTATTCGACGGATCCAATGCCGCCATGCGCCTCAGGAGATCGAGCGCGTCATCCTTGTTGCCATCGCGGTAGTGGGCGTCGGCGGCGGTTTGAAGGGCCGCCATCGCGTCGGATTGGAGCCCCATGCGCTGGTAGAGATCCGCCAACGGAACGAGCACATCCGCGCGCTTGTCATCGATCTTTGTGATCTGTTTGTAGAGCGCGACGGCCTTCGCATCGAAGCCGTCCTTCATGAACGCTTCCGCGACCTTCAGATACGCGGCGACTGCCTCGTCGGGCCGTCCGCGTTTCAGCTCGATGTCACCGATCTTGAGACGCAGGTTTGCATCTCGCGGATCGGCCTTGAGCAGGGTCTGGTAGTCCTTCAGCGCCTTTTCGAGCGCACCTTTCTGAAGGTGCTTCTGCGCCGACTGCAGGATCTTCCGCTTGTTGATCGCCAAGAGGGCCCCTCGAACCCGAGAGCGTGACCAGCCAGTGGGGGGCTGGGCTTGTCCCTCCACCGCACCCTCCGTATCGGCGCTCGGAGAGCGGTCTTGAGGGGTGCGGGGCTCAGATTCACTCGCTCATCGAGGGGAGTCCCCCTCGACGGCAGAGGAGCCGCAGCCTGCTAAGCGCCCAGATGGTCGAGCAGGGCCTCGAGGCCCAGCCGATAGCTCGCCGCTCCGAAGCCGGCGACGGTTCCGAGCGCCACCCCGGCCACGTAGGAATGGTGTCGGAAGGCCTCTCGAGCCTGCACATTCGAGAGGTGGACCTCGACGACCGGTATTTCCACCCCTGCCAGGGAGTCGCGTAGCGATACGCTGGTGTGGGTAAGGCCGCCCGGATTGATCAGGATGCCTCGGACCTCGCTACGAGCCTCCTGGATCCGGTCGATCAGGACACCCTCGTGATTCGACTGCAGCGCCTCGATCTGGGCGCCCCGGCTCTTGGCCAGATCCGCGAGTTCCTGGTCGATCTCGGCCAGGGTCGTGTGCCCGTAGACCTCGGGCTCTCGGGTCCCGAGCAGGTTCAGGTTGGGTCCGTGAAGAACCAGGATGCGGAGAGGCTCGCTCATGGATGAAAAACTAGCGGGTCCGAGCCGCGCGGCCTGGAAAACAGGGGTTGGGCCGGAAGCGGGAGCTAGAGAAGCTCCTGGAGTTCGAAGAGATACCGCCGCATGCCGAAGCGAACCCGCCCCACGTTGGCGCCCGGGGCGAAAGCCACCACGAGATAGTTCTCGTCATCGACCCGCCGCACCACAGCGCCGACCCGTTCCAGCTGGAGCGTGAATTCCTCGGGCACGCCGCTCTCGGTGGAGTCTGCCAGCTTCTGGCACTCCGAAAGAATCCGGCCCAGCTCGACGGAGAGCACCGAGACGTCTTCCTCGGCCGAAGCCGGGGCCCCGGGGCCGGGCACATGGGCGATGGGTATGCCATCCGAACCCATCAGGGCCGCACCGAGGGTGCTGGCGCAGGGTTCGACGATCTTGTTCAACAGGTTCTCGAAACTCATCCAGTTCGTCTCCGCAGGGTATCGAGCCAACGTTCCAGGGTCGAAAGCACAGATCCACCCTGCTCTTCCGAGCGGGGGACAGGCGGCGTGTCCAGGCCCCGGCGGATGGCGTCCGCCTCGTGGCCGTGGCCTTGATCATCGAGCAAACCCGCGACGGTCGCAGTCGCGTAGGGCGAATCACCAGCGGGCTCGAACGGGACGAGGCCGGGTTCCACCGGTTCGTCCTCTTGCTCAGCGGCATGGATGGCCGCGGCCGCATAGCTATCGGTCGAGTGCATCTGGTCCGTTTCCGGTTGCGCCAGATCCAGGGCCTCATCGAGCTCGTCCTCGGCCAACTCCGGAAGCGGATCTGGCGCCTGGGCAGCCCTCGGATCCTGCGCGAGGGCCGTCGCGATCGGGTGGTCCGGCACGGCCTCGAGAACCCGCTCCAGTTCGAGTCGCGCCTCGCCGAGGCGCTTCAAGTCCAGGAGTGCCAGCGCGCGGGCCACACGGGCGGCCACGAGCTCGGGCTGGCTCGCCAGGCCGTCTTCAGCCAGGCGGAGCGCCTCGGCGGCATCCCCGTCCCGGCGCCGGGTTTCGGCGAGGGCAGCGATTCCGGGGGAATCGGGCCGATCGGCACCGAGCGCCTCGAGCCGTTTCATCTCGGCCTCGGTCGGCTGTGCTTCCACGCTCATCCCCCCGATCCTCGTCGACGCAGCTTGCGACGCGAGGGCCAGATCTCGGCGAGCTTCAGCGGGCGCGTCTCCGCCCGTCCGATGGCTCGCAGCACCACGAAGTGTACGTGGTCGTCCCGCTTCTTCTTATCGACCGCCAGCGCGCGGAGATAAGCGCTACGCGGAAAGTCTGGCAGCTCCGTGGGCAGGCCGGCCCTCTCGAGGAGCGCGCAGAGTCGATCGGCAGTTCCCGAGGGGGCCAGACCCAGCTCCTCGGAGAGATCTGCAGCGAAGGCCATGCCCATCGCGACCCCCTCCCCGTGGAGGATACCCCGGAACTTCTTCAACGCCTCGGCCGCGTGGCCCAGGGTGTGCCCGAAGTTCAGCAACATGCGGGCGCCGGTTTCCCGTTCGTCCTCGCTGACCACGGCTGCCTTGATGGCACAATTGCGCTGAAGAACCGGCACGAGGACCCCCGGCTCCAGGGCGAGCAGCCGGTCGAAATCGCGCTCGAGACGCCGGAACAAGCGCTCGTCCCGGATGGCGGCATGCTTGATGACCTCCGCGAGGCCCGCCGATAGCTGGCGCGGCGGAAGCGTGCCGAGGGTTTCGGCATCGATCCAGACGAGACGCGGCTGGTGGAAGGCCCCGACGAGGTTCTTTCCGCGGGCCACATTCACGCCGGTCTTCCCACCGACGCTGGAATCAACCATGGCCAGGAGTGAAGTCGGGATCTGGACGACGGGAATGCCGCGCAGCAGGGTGGCCGCCACGAAGCCGGCCAGATCACCGACGACACCGCCGCCCAGGGCGACGATGACGCTGCTGCGATCCGCGCCTGCGGCCAGACAAGCATCGTAGAGCTTCGCGGCCTGGCCCAGGTTCTTGGTCCGTTCGCCGTCGGGGACGATCAGCCGCTTCGGACGGATGCCGGCCTCGCGCAGGGAGCGTTCGACCCGCCCCGCATAACGCCGCGCCACCGGCGGCACGCTGATCAAGATCGCTCGGCGCGCTCCGGTGGCTGCTGCCACGGCCGGCCCTACGGCGTCGAGGGTTCCGACGCCGATCTCGATCGGGTAGCTGCGCTCGCCCAGGGCCACGCGCACGCGGCGAGACGGCACGCTGGAGGTCGATCGTCGACGACTCGTCACGAGGCATCCTCCAGACGTTTCGCGAGCTCCATGGCCAGACCGGCAATCTCGCGATCATCGGTATCGATCACCAGGGAAGCCGTCTCATAGGCTCCACGCCTTTCCCCGAGCAGCGATGCCAGGCGGCGATGCCGTCCCTCCGTATCCAGCCCGGCGAGCAAGGGGCGCGTCTCGTCCTGGCCGACGCGCGCCAGCAGGGTCTCCAGCTTCGCCCGCAGGTACACCACGGTTCCGGCGGCCGCCAACGCCTCCGCCTGGCCCGGTTGGGCGATCGCACCCCCTCCGAGAGCGATCACCGCCCTCTTCCCGGCCAGCCCGGCAATGACGCCTCGCTCCCGTTCCCGGAAGCCGGCCTCTCCCTCCGCGTCGAAGATCTTCGGAATGCCCAGACCCGCCTCACGCTCGATCTCGGCGTCTGCGTCGAAGAAGGGAACGCCGAGCTGCGCCGCCAGGGCATTCCCGACCGCGCTCTTGCCAGCACCCATCATTCCGACGAGCCAGATCGTTCCCATCATCCGAACGAGGATAACGGCAAGCCAGCCAACTCCCAGAAATGAGAAAGGCGGGGAGCCGAAGCTCCCCGCCCTCTTCAATTGGTCCCGAAGAAGAGCTAGCTCCAATCCGTCGTATTGAGGTGAAGGCCGGACATTGAAATGGCCCTGCGAGTGTGAGATGAAGGAGTTACGAGGCTTCTCCACCGACACCCAACAAGGCCACTTCAGTGCGATTGATTCAAGGCTCTATTCGG
>JAAETT010000372.1 GCA_024228115.1 bacterium | reverse complement strand
CTGTTTCTCTGCGTCCAAGACATTTGCCATGGCCGGCGAGGCTATCCGCCTCGCCCGCCTCAACGTCCTGGACGACTCCCCGTTCTATGGCCGGTTTTCAGGTGATCACGTATGGCCGCTTTTGGGTGTTCACCGAGGCCAGTCAACTTGAAATGACCGAATGTCTGATTATCTGCTGTCGAGAGCGTGCCGTCGAACGTGTAGGACATGCTGGTGGGCAGCTGGAATGTGATCGAGAAAGTCGAGATTCCGCAGAAATGCGACGTACCGGCGGTGGTCGAGACACTTCCTGTTCCGCCCATGGCCGTGGTGCCCACCGTCGTATTCTGAGCGGCGGTGATTGAGCCTCCCAGATCCGCGGGAAGCGTCAGGGAGTCGACGTAGGGCGCGAAGGGCGTCGGCGGCCCTTGGACCACGTCTTCGATGGCGCAGCCGAACCCGGTCGCGGCGACACTGATTTCGCGGTCATCGCTTACGAGGATTGCATCGGCGGCCGCCGAGGTGCTCAGTCCGCAAATCGTCAGGTTCAGCAACAGTCCTATCCCGACCAGGATTCGGTTTTCCATGGGACCTCCACTACAAACAGATTCTACTCCCGAGAGTGACACCGGATCAAGCGAGTGGCGACGGAGGACGCCTTGGAGGCCTCCGGGAGCGACGCCGAGGAGGATGCATGGCTAGTTGCGGCGTCAGTCCCGGGCACAACAGCGCATGTCGTGTTTGCAATTCCCATGCAAGTGAGAACTTGAGAAGGTCAGCCGTCTCGCGTACTTGCGTCGAGTCCAGCTCGGGGGGATCTACACCGCGAGAGGTGCTCGGAAGGTCCTCGGGAAGGAATACGCCCAATCAGATCCGATAGAGTGTCTGACCATGCCCGCTCGCGATGAACTCATGTTGCGCAAGGCCCGGGAGAAGATGGAGGAGCTGGCGGTCGGCCGGATCCAGCGCCACATCTTGCTGTGTTGCGATCAGACCAAGCCGAAGTGTTGCGGTCGAGACGAGAGCCTCGTCTCGTGGGAATTCCTCAAGACCCGGTTGTCGGAACTCGGGCTGGTCGCTGAAGGCGGTGTCTTTCGAACCAAGGCCAACTGTCTGCAGGTCTGCATGAAGGGGCCGATCGCCGTGGTCTACCCGGAGGGCAGTTGGTACCACGGCTGCACACCGGACGTGCTCGAGCGCATCATCCAGGAGCACTTGATCGGAGGGCGCCCGGTCGAAGATCAGCTGTTGTTCACCCATGTCTTGCCCCGACCAAACGACACCGGGAGTTGAGAGGTGAAGACGGACGGGATCGGCGGCGCTCGCCCGAAGTCGAGGCGAAAGTGGAATCTGGCGATCGCATTCCTCCTCATCGCCTGTGGAACGGCGGGTTGTAGCGTTCCCAGGATGCTCGCAGTGCGAGCACTCGTCTGGTTCGAAGGCTCGGAGATGCCGGCCCTCGCTCCCAGGAACGATGAGGGCGACGCGGTCCGCTGGTTCGACGACTACTACACGCTCGAGTGGATCGATGCATCGACGATCGCGATCGGCGAGCCTCGCTACCACCAGCAGAACTACAGCTACCTGATCCTCGGAAACGAGAGGGCGGTGCTCTTCGATTCCGGCCCCGGTGTTCGGGACATCCGTCCAGTCGTCGACGAACTGACGGCATTGCCCGTGATCGCGGCACCGTCCCACCTCCACTTCGATCATGTGGGCAGCCAGCATCGCTTCGATCGCGTCGCGATGATCGATCTTCCGTACCTCAAGGCACGCGCACCGGATGACGTACTCACGCCAACGGAGGAAGAGCATCTTGGCTTCGCCGAAGGTCGTCCGGTTCAGCCTCTCATGGTGACCGAATGGTGGGCACCGGGCGACGAAATCGATCTCGGCGGGCGGCGCCTCCAGGTGCTGACCACGCCCGGGCATACCACGGATTCCTGGGCGCTCTTCGACGAGACGCGCAGCCAGCTCTTTACCGGCGACACCATCTACCCTGGCCCGCTCTTCGCGTTCCTCCCGAACTCCTCCGTCGGCGACTACCTGGCCACGGCGGAAGGGCTCCTGGCCCGGATCCCGGAGCAGGCGCAGCTTCTTACGGCTCATCGCGTGGAATCACCGGGCGCACCTCGCCTTGCCTTCCGCGATCTGGTCGATCTTCACTCCGCCCTGGTGAAGCTCCGTGCGGGGGGACTCGAAGGCGAGGGCTTCTTTCCCGTGATCCATCCGATCAACGAGCGAATGACCCTATGGGCCGATCGTCCGGGAGGGCAGCGCTGGGATCGTTAGGACCAGGGACGGCCGCCCGGGGCTAGTCGGTTCGCAAGTACCAGACGTAGCCCGAAAAACACAGAGTGGCTTTTTCCTCCGGAAAGATTGGAACGAGTGTCTGGTTCATCCATTCCCTGGCCGCGGATAGTGATTCTGAACCCAACTCCACGGCAGATATGATGTTGGATTGTGTGAGCATGAACTCGACGTACTGCTCTCTCGACATTGGGAGAGCGTTCGAATACTCCTCCTGGTCGAGATGAAAGCCATGCCGCTTGGCCTCGGGCGTGGTCAAGGGCGTTTCATCTCTTGGAGGTTTCGGGTACCGACCCAGGTATTGTTCATGGAACCACTGCGTGTATTCGGGCACATCGCTCATGCGGTCCGTAATGAAGTTGTCATAGACGACTAGCGAGCCAGTCGGCTTCAGGACCCGTTTCGCTTCCGGGAGGAAGCGCTCTCGGTTAATCCAGTTGATGGCTCCGCATACCGTGATGACGTCGAATGACTGGTCCGGGAACCGAAGGTCCTCTCCCGGTGCGCAGTGGAAGACCACTCCGCCTTGCCCAACATCATTGGCGACCTCGATCATCGTGGCGGAGCTGTCCGTACCTACGACATGGTCCGCAATCTCGCAGAGCGCGACGGTCGACAGCCCTGTCCCACAGCCCACATCGAGCGCCGTACTCAATCTGCCCTTCAGGCCCAGGTGTGCCCGGATCTTGGCGATCACCAGCGGGTGATAGAAGGGACGATGCGCTGCGTATCCCTCTGCCACCCTCTTGAACGAAAAAAAGGTCATGGTTGTCCGTCGGCCCCAAAGGCTTCGACTGCTGAGCGTCTGCCGGTACGTCTCTTCAACTGGGAACCGCCGCGCTATACGATCGCGCGGTCGTGGCCTTCCCAATACGGGTCACGCAGCTTGCGTTTGTAGAGCTTGCCGTTCGGGTCGCGGGGCATCTCGTCGGTGAAGTCGATCGAGCGCGGCCATTTCTGTTTGGCCATGCGTCCCTGGTAGTAGGTGACGATATCGTCCCGCACGCCTTCGGACGCGTCGATTCCGGGGACGAGTTCCACGACAGCCTTGATTTCTTCGCCGGTGTCTTCGTTCGGAACGCCGAACACGGCGACGTCCTGGACGTGTTCGTGTTGTTGGATGACGCCCTCGATCTCGGCCGGGTAGATGTTGACTCCGCCGGCGATGATCATGTCATTGGCCCGGTCGTTCAAGAAGAGGTAGCCAGCCTCGTTGAAGTAGCCGATGTCGCCAACGGTGAAGAAGCCCTTGCGGCGGGCCTTGTCCGTCTTGTCATCATCCTTGTAGTACTTGAACTCACTGCCGCCCATGCGCATGTAGATGGTTCCGCTCGCGCCGGCGGGCACCTCGTTCCCATCGTCGTCGAAGATCACGACTTCGGAGTTCGGCCACGGCCGGCCGACGCTCCCCGGGTTCTCGCGCCATTCCTTCGGGGAGACGATGGTGCCGCCGCCTTCGGTCGCTGCGTAGTATTCCCAGATCACGTCGCCCCACCAGTCGAGCATCTTCCATTTGGTTTCGATGGGGCAGGGCGCGGCGGCATGGATCATCGTGCGAAGCGAGGACACGTCGTAGCGGAGACGCACCTCGTCCGGGAGCTTCAGCATCCGGTGGAACATGGTCGGCACCATATGGGAGTAGGTCACCTTGTATTTCTCGATTCGCTCGAGGGCTGCTTCCGGTGTCCAGCGATCCATCAGCACGACCGGGTGGCCCCAGTGGAGGGCCGTGAGGGTCCAGTTGTTGACCGCGGTGTGGTAGAGGGGCGCTTGCGTGATTTCCACGTGTCCATCGTGGGGTTGGATGCCGAACATCAGGAACAGCATCCCCGCCATCTTCCCGAGAACATCGGGGTGGGCTTCGGGCAGGTCGCGGCGAACGCCCTTTGGTCGGCCAGTGGTGCCTGACGTGTAGAACATGAAAGAGCCCGCTGTGGGATTGTCTGGCCGCGTCGTCGGCTGCCCGGTGAAGAGCTCGGACGAGGGCCGGAAGCCCGGGATCTCACCGACGGAGAAGATCTGCTCTTCGCTCAGGCCGGCCTCGTCTACCGCGCGGCGGGATTCTTCGGCAAAGAGTTCATGCGTGACGAAGATCTTCGTTTCCGCGTCGCGAAGGATGTAGGCGATCTCTGGGCCCACGAGATGCCAGTTGATCGTCGTGATGTAGAGGCCGGATTGGAACGCCGCGAGGCCTAGCGCGATCTGCAGCGTCGAGTTCGGCAGGGTCGTGGCAACGTGATCGCCACGCACGAGGCCTTGCGCACGAAATCCGTGAGAGATCTGATTCACCAGCTCGTAGAGTTGGCCGAAGCTCGTCTCGTCGTAGTTCGGCTCCGCGATCGCGAGGCGGTCCGGATCCTCCTGGGCGATGGCCCAGAAACCGGTGGTGGGGGAAGGGTCGCTCACGGGATTCTCCTCCTGCGACTTCACCATAGACCAGAATCGACACAGGGGACGTTCTTCGACGCAACGTGGGTAGGAGTCGGCGCCGCGTTCGCCTCCGCCAATGCCTCTATTCTTCGTCGGGGGCGAAGTTGCCGTGGAAGCCGAACGGGACCCGGGTGGGAAGTGCGACGCTTGCGATGGGGCCGGCGGTGATGTTGGCAGCGTCGAGGACGACGACGTCGGTTCGATCTTCGGCGGGATCGTAGACGTAGCTCAGGAGGAAACCATCGTCTTCGGCTGCATCGGTGCCGCGCGGGACGAAGACGGCTTCCATGGCCGCGGAGCCGTTCCCCGGTGTCCAGCGCTCTCTGCCTCCCGTTTCGAGGTCGTACTTGACGATGGCCGCGAAGTCGAAGGCGCGAGCATCCGAGGCTTCGGAGCTCGATGCGTAGCCGTAGCGAAGCTTGCGTCCGAGCTTGCGCTCGTCGTGGCGGGGGAATTCGATGGGACGATCGTCGAGCTGCTCTTCCTTGACACCGCCACTGGCCAGGTCGAAGGTCCAACGTGTCAGCCTCGGGTTGCCTTCCGTCGGCCCGTTCGTTTCCTGGTCGAATACCTTCTCGTGCCGGACGGCATCGAAGACGACCTGGTTGTCTACAGCATCGTAGGCATTCAAGGGGTGGAAGATGTAGCAGGTGTCGATCTCGAACCAGCGCACGTCACCCGCTGTACCCTCCAAGGGGAGCAAACCGATTCGCGTGCCGTAGTCCGGCCGCCACGCGTAGGGGAAACTCGCACCCTGCTCCATCACGCTCGGGTCGAAAATGCAGGGCATATCGAGCACGACGACCTGGCTCTCGGTGATCGCCGTATCGTGCACCATGGGTCCGCCCGGAACCGGAATCTCGAGGCTGCGGCGGACGCGACCGTCTTTGCCAAGGACCACGTGCTTCAGATGATCCCAATCCCAATAGTAGGTCACGGCATGCAGCTCTCCGGTGATCGGATCCTTCTTGGGGTGGGCCGTGAAGCCACCCTGGAGCGTCCCCCCGAAATCGCTGCGGGCGACAGTCTCGAGATCGTTGGTGAGCTCCACGGGCAAGCCCCCAGCTTCGACGATGGCCCAGGTCTTGCCGGCGTGGCTGATGACGTTGGTGTTCGCGACGTTGACACCCATCCCATGGCGCGGCCCCGGCACTTCCGGCCAGCCCTTGGCTTCGACGACCTGGTCGTCCCGCACGTAGCGATTGCGATACCACTCGGCCCGTCCATCGCGAAGCCGCACGCCGTGCACCATGCCGTTGCCCGTGAACCAGTGGTAGGGCTCGCTCGGCGCGACCGGGTTAGGCCCGATGCGCATCAACCGGCCATTCAACTCGCGGGGCAACTCGCCTTTGACTTCGAGATCAGTGGCTGTGAACTCCCTTTCGATGGGAGCAAAGTTTCCGGAAAGAAACGGAGATGTCGTCATGTCGCGATTCCTCGGAGTGTTGAACCGACGGCGTCGGTTGGACGCTTTCGAGAGCCGTGCATCAGCGTGGTGAGCAGATGCGGGAGCAGGTCGTCGAGGTCGTGGCCCATGACGAGCTTGCCGGCCAGATGCAGGGATACGAGTCCGTGGGCGGAGCTCCACATCAGGTGAGCCAGGATCTCGGGGTCGCCCTCGAGATCGCCGCTTGCGACGGCGCCCCGCACGGCCCCGAGCAGGGGCCGCCAGGCGGCCAATTCGCCCTCCCGCACGTCCGGGTATTCATCCGGAGAAGGCTGGGAGAGGGAGAACTGCAGGCGGTACGCATCCGGGCGCTCGATCGCGAATGTGGCGTAGGCCTGCCCGAGGGCGGCCAGCCGCTCGAGCGGCGATTGATCCGGCGAGATCGCAGCTTCCTGAGCATCGGCGAAAGCCTGGTAGGCGGCCGCGCGGACGGCCGCGAAGATCTCGTCCCGGTCGCGGAAGTAGCGATAGGGCGTCATCGGGCTACAGCCCAATTCCCGGGCGATCGCCCGCAGGGTGACTCCTGCATGGCCATCGCGGACGAACAGGCGTGTCGCGACCTCGACCAGGCGGTCTCGAAACGATTGGATCTCCTGCTCGCTGAGTGCGGCTCGACCCATTCGAAGTGATTACATCAAAAATTTACAATGTCCAAAAAATCTGATTGAGAGCCTCAGAAGGCTCGAGAGGCGACCGTGGGCGTTCCGGGGCTGCTACCTTGGCCGATGCGCCCCCGAGGTTCCGATGGCAGCCGCACACCCGATCATCGTTCGTCGCCCGGTGCTCGAACTCGACGAGAAGATCCCCCGCTACTGGTTCGACGGGGATCCCTTCGCCACCCACTACCTGAACGCGCTTTCATCGGTGTTCCCGGATGGTGAGGCTTTCTTCGTGCGGTCGGTTCAGCAGTATCGGGATCGCATCGAGGATCCAGAGCTGCGCGAGGCCATCAAGGGATTCTCTGCCCAGGAGGGGCAACACAGCCGCCAGCACGATCGCCATCTGAGAATGCTGGAGCAGCAGGGTTACTCGGCCATCGAGCCGACGAACGATCTCATGCGCAAGGTTCTCGAATGGAGTGTGCGCCGGTTCCCCCGAATGTCCCTCGCATCGACGGCCGCCCTCGAACATCTGACGGCGATTCTCGCGCGTCGGCTGCTCTCGGATCGGGAGCGCTGGCTCGAGCCGATGGATCCGCGCATGGCACAGCTCTGGGAGTGGCACGCGCTGGAGGAAGCCGAGCACAAAGCTGTCGCTTTCGATGTTCTCATGCAGGTGGCGCCGGGCCCCGGCCTGCGCCGCTGGTCGCTGACGTTGAACAGCACCGGCATCTTCTTCGAGATGTTGTTCCGTACCGGCTACATGCTCTGGAAAGATGGTGTGTTCTTCCGCCGAAGCACCTGGGCGAGTGGCTGGCGCTTTCTCTTCGGTGAGCGCGGTTTCCTTCGCGGCCTCGGCCCGGATTTCCGGTCCTGGTATCGGCGCGATTTCCATCCTGATCAGCAAGATGATGGACCGTTGATCGAAGCGGGACGAGCCCGGCTGGCGGTGCCGCTCGTGAGCTAGCCCCAATCCGTCGTTGTGAGGTGAACGCCGGACATTGAAATGGCCCTGTGAGTGTGAGATGAAGGAGTTACAAGGCTTCTCCACCGACACCCAACAAGGCCACTTCAGTGCGATTGATTCAAGGCTCTATTCGG